>DOWG01000299.1:8992-21463 GCA_003519685.1 Lachnospiraceae bacterium | reverse complement strand
GTTGCAAAATATGCAAGCAGAGAATTATATAATGACAAGAATGCACGTAGAGAGAAATATGAAAAGCTTGGTTGGGAACTAGATGATTCGGTAATTAACAAAGAGTTATAAGAGCTATCCATTGACTCAAAATTGTAATATTTAAATATCCTTCCAAGAGATGAAGACACATCGAAATGGCATCCTGGATATTGTGCTGGTAATACAATATCCAGGATGCCATTTTTCATTCTGCTTTTATGTTCATTATACTCGTCAAGTTATGGACAGGTAAGTTCGGCAGCTCGCGGAAAAAATGGTTCGTTAAAAACAACAGTTATCCTAAACGGTTGGTATNNCATTTTTTATATGTTTTAAATAGCCGGTTAAATGTTGCAAGACTTACAAAGCCTGAACGCATAGCCGCTTCAGTTATAGATAAATTAGGATCTATTAATAATCTCTCTGCGTGCATGATTCTATGCTTGTTCAAATAGTTAGTAAAAGACATTCCTGTAAATTGTTTAAATAGACGGCTGAAATGAAATTTGCTAAAGCCAGCTATGGAAGCGGCGTCATCCAAGGTAATTCCTTCTGTACAGTGCTCACTTATATAATTACATATATTAAGGAATTTATCGATATATTCATGTTGCTTATTAATCTTTGTGTTAGGGAGAGTTGTTCTTGTTTTCATACAACTTCTACATAAAATAACCATGAAATGTATTATTCTTGAATAAATATAAGCTTCCTTTAATGGGTTATCACTAAAATATTCTTCTGTAATATCCAATAGTATAGTTTCTAATATATCATGATCCTTTTTATTGGTTTTTTCTGTAATGATGACATATGGTTGAAATATATATAACGTTGAATCTAATCCATTTATTTGATTTAACAAATAATAATCTATCTGTAAAATGATCCGTTCTCCATCTTCAGGTGAAAAAAGTTCATGTAATTCTCCAGAAGACACTAAAATAATATCTCTGGGATTTAGAGTATGCTTTTCATCATTTATTGCAATAGTATAGATGTTTTTTATAGGCATTATTACCTCGATAGCAGTATGCCAGTGTATTGGATAGTCTTCTGATTCAATATTACGATATAAACGAATACCTGTATTCTTATCATAGGAAACAGTCTCCTGGGTTCCATTTAAAATTTCAATCATAATATTCCCTTTCTGTTTTAGGCAATTACCTAATAGGCTATTTTGAGACAAAACGCTCAAAAATTGTAATTATGTAATCATCGTTGTCTTTTGTGAAGGATCTCCCGAAAATTGCTATATACTTCAAGTGATAACCAAACAGCGCAAATTGCATATTCGATATTCAATATAAAGAAACGGGAGCGGCTAGGCTTTTTTTTGTGACTTAAGTATAATTTGATTTTAAAAAGTATAAATAAATCGTACAGTAATTATATAAAAACTACAAATTTTATAGTAATATTAGCAATATTTGATTAACCGAAAGCAATATGTGAGAAGTACATTGAAGCTAAATAATATACAATTAGTATTGTCAATGAATAAATTATGAAATACGTTAATTGATCGGATTACTTGGCTGCAATACCGCTGCTTATTAGGAGAGGCAAGGTTGAAAGAAATACACTTTCAACTACAAATTTGTGCCTGCGAAATACTTTGCACAAATTCGGATGCACCAAATACATGTGCAGGAATGGGGATAAATATGAGTAAAATGAAAAAGACAATGATAGGGTTACTGCTTGTATTTGCAATCGTGATTGCGTTAGTGCTGATACCTGGAAATGATGTTAAGAATTACAAGGAAAAATATACTGATGCAGTCAACTTAAACATTGATGTTGGAGGAATTGGCCGGGAAGACACGTATGCCAAATATTTAGAAATGCATTCAAATGCAGCAAGACCAGTTGGAAATATTGAGGTGGATATATTAAACCTTGTCAAGTCTGAGGGAACAGAGATCTTAGCAGAATACGAAGGGATGGAAAATGTGGTATATACATCAGAAAATTCCTATGCGGAATGGCAGGTTAATATTCCTGAGGCTGGTATGTATCAGGTATATATGGAGTATTATCCCATTAAGTCCCGAGGAGTTGATATAGAACGAAAATTCTATATCAACGGTGAAATTGCATTTATCGGTGCAGATGCTTTAAGCTTTTCAAGACTTTGGACAAATAAAACAGAAGTATTCCAAGATAATCAGGGAAACGATATCCGTCCAAGCCAGATTGATTTGCCTGATTGGACAGGAGCATATTTTAAAGATGATCTAGGTTACTATACAGAACCCTATACCTTTTATTTTGAAGAAGGAATGAATAATATCGCACTTGAAGCAATGAACGAACCGGTTGTGATTAAAAAATTAACATTAAAGGGGATAAGTGAAAAGCCGTCCTATTCAGAATACAGGGAAAGCATGCCGGTTGTACAGGCTTCAGAAACATCATTGAATTTTAAGAAAGTTATTCAGGGGGAGGATTCAACGCTCCGTTCTTCGCCTTCCCTGTATGCCATATATGATAGATCGGCGCCGAATACGGAACCTTACAGCGTATCAAAAATTCGGTTGAATATGATTGGCGGTAATGCATGGAGAGTTCCGGGGCAGTGGATTGAATGGGAGTTTGAGGTTCCGGAAGATGGCTATTACAATATTGCCATTAAGGGACGTCAAAATTACCAGAGAGGTTTTGTATCTACTAGAATCTTATACATTGATGGAAAGATTCCTTTTTCGGAGGTAGGAGATATTAGTTTTCAATATAGTAACCAATGGGAGTCGATATCCCTTGACGATACCGAGGGAATTCCCTTTGAGTTTTACCTAACAGAAGGTAAGCATACAATTCGCATGGAAGTTACTCTTGGTTATATGGGACAAGTCTTAAATGATATGCAGGATTCTGTTTACCGGTTAAATGAAATCTATAGAAAAATACTTGTATTAACCGGTTCAAACCCGGATAGATACCGTGATTATAAGATTGAGCAAATATATCCTGAGGTAATTGAAGGTATGGAATTGGAAAGTAAGCGATTGTATAAACTGATTGATGAAATTATCGCTTATACAGGGCAAAATGGCGGTCAGGCTGCATCCTTACTTACATTGGCAGAACAGCTTGAAAAATTTGTAGATCGGCCGGATAAGATACCGGTATCTTTCACAAATTTTAAAGAAAACATTAGTGCTTTAGGGACCGCCATACTAACCTTGAGTGAATCACCTTTAGATATAGATTACATAACTATAACCGGAATTGATGCAAAACCGGATAAAGTAAAAGCAACATTTCTTAATAAGGCTGTTCATGGAGTAAAATCCTTTATTGCTTCCTTTACCGAAGATTATAATTCGGTTGGTGACGTTTACGATAAATCAGAAGCTATTGATGTATGGTTACTAACTGGCAGGGATCAGAGTACGGTATTGAAGGCAATGATTGATGATACATTTACACCACAGACGGGCATTAAAGTAAATGTTAAATTGGTGGAACCCGGTAACTTATTAAACGCAGTAATCTCCGGTGCCGGCCCGGATGTGGTATTATCTGCGGGACAGGGGGAGCCTGTTAACTATGCATTGCGCGGCGCCGTGGAAGATATAACCCAATTTGATGATTATGAAAAGGTATTAGGGGAGTATTACCCCAGCGCCTACGAACCTTATAAATTTGAAGGTGGAATTTATGCAATACCGGAAACGCAGTATTTCAATGTTATGTTTTATCGTAAAGATATCATTGTAGATCAGCTGGGACTAGAAATACCTCAAACTTGGTATGACTTAATTGATATCCTGCCGATTATACAGCAAAACAATATGCAAGTGGCAATCCCTTCAACGGAACGCACGATTAACAATGCATCAAGTCCGGATTTATCAACGTTCTTCGCCATGCTATATCAGAATGGCGGTACTGTTTATGACGAAGAAGGAAAGAGAACATTGATTGATGAAGAGAGTGGAATTAAAGCCTTTGAAACCTTTACGCATCTATTTACACAGTATAAGCTACCTACAATATACGACTTCCCTAACCGTTTCCGCTCCGGTGAAATGCCCTTAGGGATTGCAGATTTTAACACATTTAATACTTTAGTCGTGTTTGCACCTGAAATCAGAGGATTATGGGACTTCACTCTAATACCGGGAACGTTACAGGAAGATGGAACTATCGACCGGTCCAGTCATACCTATGGGACTTGTTCGATTATGTTTCGGCAGGAGGATGAAAGTATTAAAGAAAAGTCATGGGAATTCCTAAAATGGTGGGCAAGCGCCGAAATGCAAGTACGATTTGGACAGGAAATGGAAAGTATTCTTGGTGCTTCCGCCAGATATGCTACTGCCAATAAATATGCATTTGAACAGTTATCATGGAGCAGCGATCAGATGGAAGTGCTAAAGGAACAATGGCAATGGGCTACCGGTTTACGAGAGGTCGCCGGAGGATACTATACCGGGCGTCATATTACCAATGCAGTACGTAAGGTAATCAATAACAATGAGGATACCCGTGAAACTCTCTTGGATTATGCAAGAACAATTAATGAAGAAATAGACAAAAAGCGTTTAGAATTTGGCTTAGATATTCGATGATAGGAGGGATTGTTTGATGACGTTAATGAAAAAATATTTAAAGAAGAAAAAAAGAGAAGCAGCTATTTCTTGGAAAATAGCAAAAAAATCAAAGACCTATTATCTGTTTTTGGCGCCCTACGCTATTTTATTCTTACTCTTCTATATATTGCCCGTAATCAGCTCGTTGTTTTTGAGCTTTACATATTACAATGTATTAGAGCCGCCAAAATTTATTGGTCTTCAGAATTATATCAATTTGATTTTAGCAGATGATGTGTTCCTGACAGCAGTAAAAAACACTTTTTTAATTGCTGTAATTACAGGGCCGATTGGATATATGGCAGCGTTTATATTTGCCTGGTTTATCAATGAACTGCCAAGATATTTAAGAGCATTTGCTGTTGTAATCTTCTATGCACCTACCATATCAGGTCAGGTATATCTGATTTGGGCGATAATGTTCTCTGGTGATGCTTATGGATATATTAATGCATTTCTTTTAAAACTGGGAATCATTAATGCGCCTATATTATGGTTAACGAATCCGGATTATATGTTGACCGTTGTAATTATAGTAACCCTGTGGATGAGTCTGGGAACAGGCTTTCTGGCTTTTGTTGCGGGATTGCAGGGCATTGATAAAGCGCAGTACGAAGCCGGTTATATTGATGGTATAAAAAACCGTTGGCAGGAGCTTTGGTATATCACTTTACCCAGTATGAAACCGATGCTATTGTTCGGTGCAGTTATGACGATTACACAGTCTTTTGGTGTTGCTGATGTTCCAATGGCTTTGACAGGTTTTCCGAGTACGGATTATGCAACCCAGACAGTTGTAACCCATTTGATTGATTATGGTTCGGTCCGATTTGAGATGGGTTATGCAGCTGCCATAGCAACACTTCTGTTCATTACCATGATTTTGTGCAATAAGGCAATTCAGGCAATGCTGCGGCGTGTAGGAACTTGAGGAACGAAATGGAGAGAAAAGTTATGGAAATCAGAAGAAGACATCTAAGACGAAGAAAACCGAACCGGTCGAAAGCAGGAGATATTGGAATATATTTATTGCTAATATTTTTTGGCCTTTTTATGGCTTTCCCATTAGTATATGCGATCAACAGTGCATTTAAACCAATGGATGAAATATTTGTATTCCCTCCCAAGTTATTTGTAAAGAATCCAACCTTGGATAACTTCCAGGATTTGCTGGTAATCATGGGTAAATCATGGGTACCATTTTCCAGATACATATTCAATACAGTATTTATTACAACCGTAGGTACCGCGGGGCATTTGCTGATATCATCCATGGGTGCTTATGTATTAGCTAAATATGTTTTTCCTGGCGCAAAGACATTCTTTAATATTGTTGTTGTTGCGTTAATGTTTAATGGTTATGTAACTGCAATTCCCAATTACCTTATAATGTCTAAAATTGGATGGGTTGATACTGTTTGGGCAGTTGTTGTTCCGGCTTTTGCCTCTCCGATGGGATTGTTCTTAATGAAGCAGTATATGGAAGGCATCCCAGATGCATTATTGGAGGCTGCCAAAATAGACGGAGCCCATGAATGGAGAATTTTCACCAGGATAGTAATGCCAATGGTAAAACCGGCATGGTTAACCTTAATGATACTTTCTGTTCAGGGATTGTGGAATACAAAGGCCTCCAATTTTATATATTCAGAAGAATTAAAAACTCTCCCATATGCCTTGCAGCAGATTATTAATGGTGGTGTAGCAAGAGCCGGTGTGGGAGCAGCAGTATCTTTGGTAATGATGGTCGTTCCGGTCACAATCTTTATTGTATCTGAAAGTAATATTATAGAGACTATGGCAAGTTCCGGTATTAAGGATTAAGGAGGAAACGATGAATAGAAAAAGGATAAGAAAAGTAATTATCTTTTTCGCGGTATTATTACTGTTTCCGACTGTAACAGTACAAGCTGAGAGAACGGTATATACCTATACCTATGATTATTGGGGAATCGAAAGAGAGTCACCGGATGCATATCAGGCAGTAAGAACCATTACAGGCGAGGAGTTTGGGATCGGTGATTTCAAAAATCCTCAGGGCCTATTCGTAAGGGAGAAGCGTATCTATGTTTGTGATACCGCAAATAACCGAATTGTCATATTGGAAAAGAACGGTGATGATATTGTATTAATAGATGAATTTAGTGAATTCACAGGAGACACATCAAACAACACATTAAAGGAACCCCATGATATTTATATATCGGATAATGGTGATATGTATATAAGTGATACAGGCAATCAGAGGATTCTTCATTTGAATTCTCAATATGAACTAATAAAGACCATGGTGCGCCCGGTGGACGAGACAATCGATCAGGCATCCGACTTTTTGCCAATGAAATTAGCAGCGGATAGAGCCGGAAGAGTATTCGTTTTAGTTAAGAACTATAATAAAGGTTTTCTTCAATATGACAATAACGGTGATTTTATAGGTTATATAGGTGCCAATGAAGTTAAGTTTAATATGGTGGATTATATATGGAAGATGTTATCAACAAAAGAGCAAAGAGCGCAAATGGAACAATTTGTTCCGACAGAATATAACAATATTGCCTTGGATAAGGATGGGTTTATCTATGCAACTACCTCTGTGTTTGATGAAAATGAACTTTTAAGTGATAAGGCGAAACCAATCCGTAAATTAAACTCTATGGGTACCGATATATTGATTAAAAACGGTGAGTACCCTCCAATTGGTGATATATGGTGGGATAATGCAGCTGGTGTCACCGGACCTTCGAAATTTATTGATGTAACTGCCTTAGATAATGATACTTATTATGCCATAGATAAAACCAGAGGCAGAATATTTGGATATGACTACCAGGGAAACCTTTTGTATGGTTTTGGAAGTCTCGGTAATAAACTGGGATATTTCCAATATCCTACCGCATTAGAGCATATGGGCTCGGATTTGCTAGTATTGGATTCGAAAAATTCCGGCATTACATTTTTTACCTTAACCCAATATGGTAATTTGATTAATAAAGCTTTAGATGAGTATAAGAGGGGGAATTATGATATATCGGCCCAGTACTGGAAAAAAGTATTAATGCAAAATGGAAACTATGATTTAGCTTATATAGGCATTGGCAGGTCTTTATTAAGGAAGGAAAGATATCAGGAAGCAATGGAATGTTTTAAAATTGCCCTTGATGATGATAATTATTCGAAGGCATTTAAATTATATCGAAAGGAGTGGATTGAAGAGAATATTGCATGGATCTTTGCAGGCTTCTTTTTAATAATCATTGTACCGTTGGCTGTCGGCAAGGTCAAAAAAATAAAGAAAGAGGTGGATGAAGTATGAAGATAGATGCATTGGCATATCAGCAAAAAATGTGGCATATAGGAAAGACACTTCAATATTCCCTATATGTAATCTCTCATCCGCTGGATGGATTTTGGGATCTGAAACATGAAAAAAGGGGATCCATAGCAGCTGCCAACATTATTATCGGTATGGCCCTATTAACGAATGTATTTAAGCTCCAATTTACAAGTTTTATTTTCATGAAGGTAATATGGGAGCATGTTAATATATTAAAATTAATCCTGGGATTTTTAGCACCGATTATCATAGGCTGTGTGGCAAACTGGGGTTTGACTACTCTATTTAACGGAAAAGGAACCATGAAAGAAATATATATGGCGATTGGTTATGCATTAACCCCATATGTAATCATTCAATTTCCAATGATATTTATCAGTAATCTGATGACCATAGAAGAGGGAGCATTTTATTATTATATTAATTATTTCTCCATAATATGGTGTGGAATTCTTATTATGAGCGCTATGATGATGATACATGATTATTCTTTGAGTAAGGCCTTTATAACGATGTTTGCAACAATCGTGGGGATGATGTTAATCATCTTTGTGCTACTTCTTTTCTTAAGTCTAGTAATGGATGCCACAGCTTATTTTATATCTTTATATAAAGAAATAAGCTTTCGTTTTTACTGATATGGAGGGCTGATAATGAAACGAATATTAAGGATAAGTTTATTCCTTTTATCATTATTCATACTAACCGGATGTACAAGAGAAGAGGCACAGGACGAGGCGATGCAGACGTATTCCTATGAGCAGGATCTGGAAACCTATGAACTGGAAAACGATAAGTTGAAATTTATACTTAATCCTGACACCACATATTTTGAGGTGGTGGATAAGCAAAATAATTATACTTGGACTTCTAACCCGGTAGATGGAGCGAATGATCCGAATGCAGATTCGGAGAGTAAAAAGTATCTACAATCTACGCTTCTCATTGAATATAGTAATGATGCCGGAATTAATACAATTTACAACAATTATGAATATAGTATTTCTAAACAGATTTACTCAATTGAAGAAGGCGAAGATTATATCAAAGTAAATTATACGATTGGTAATGTTGAACAGGTCTTTATAATGCCTATTGCAGTTCCAGAATCGAGAATGAATACTTTTAAGGATAATATGGACAGCAAACAGCAAAGACAGATAAATGATTATTACCGGAAAATTGACATTACTAAGCTTCGTCCAACGGATAATAAAAATGAGCTACTTTCTATGTACCCGGACCTGAAGACAGAACCTGTTTATGAGCTTCGCGAAGGTGTCGCGGATTACTTGAAAAAGAAAATAGAAACTATTTTTACAGAAGCAGGTTACACCTACGAAGATTATCAAGAAGATTTAGCCCGCTATGCAACAGAAAATACAAAGGAAACCCCATATTTTAACGTATCCATCCTATATCGTCTGGAAGGAAATGATTTGGTTGTAGAACTTCCTTTTGAAGATATGCAATGGAAAAAATCCTATCCATTAACCAAGATTGAAGTATTACCATATCTGGGAGCAGGTAATTCACAAGAAGATGGCTTTATCCTGGTTCCCGATGGTAATGGCGGTATTATCAACTTTAATAACGGTAAAAACGAGCAAAGTTCTTATTATACCGAAGTGTATGGGTGGGATAGTGCAATTAAAAGGGATGCGGTAATTGATGAAAGCAGGTCTGCTTTTCCCGTTTTTGGAATATCAAAAGAAGGCGTTTCTATGATTGGCATAATTGAGGATCATAGTGCAGTTGCATCTATTAAGGCGGATGTCAGCGGTAGAACCCATAGCTATAATTATGTCAATGCCTCCTATGTTACCTTCCATTCTGCATCTGTGCAGGTTTCGGCAAAAACAGACAAATCAGTCATGGTTTATGAAGCGGAGAAGCCGAAAGGTGTCTTAAAACAAAGGTACCGCTTCCTGGGAACGGATACCTATTCTGAAATGGCGCAATCTTACCGGGACTACTTATTGGAGAAGTACCCGGGACTAACTAGAAAAAAGGATTCCAGTACGCCGGTAAATGTCACCATAGTCGGCGCTATCGATGAAGTGAAGCAACGTTTTGGTTTACCGGTTTCCATGCCGGTGTCTCTTACATCATATGAAGAGGCACGTGACTTACTAAAAGATTTATACGAAGCAGGCTATTCCAATCTATCTATAAAATATAGCGGTTGGATGAACGGCGGCATTAAGCAGACTGTTCCAAAGAAGATTAACACGATTTCACAATTGGGTAGTAAAAAAGAACTAAAAGAATTTATGAACTATGGAAAAGAAATCGATGTACCTATCTATTTGGAAGGTATGGTTATGCATGCATTCGATGACGGCTTATTTGATGGATTTTCAATAAATCAAGATGCAGCTAAGTTTACCAGCAGAGAGATTGTAGAGCTCTATGACTTTTCTCCAATTTATTATGGTGTAGAAGATTGGAACGATAGTTACTATCTGCTAAAGCCACAATTGACGCTTCAGTATATGAAAAATATTTCTGAATATGCAAAAGATAACTTAGCCTATGGAGTAGCATTTTCGGATATTGGTTATCTGCTAAGTGCTGATTTTAATCCAAAGAATCTGACTACGAGATATGAAGTTATGTTAATGCAACAGGCTGAATTAGAAAGGATCGCTTCCAGTGGTATGGGGATTGTGGTTAATGGCGGCAATGAATATGTACTTCCTTACGTCGATTTTATTACTGATATGGATTTGAAGGGCAAGCAGTATCAGATTATCGATTATTCGGTACCTTTTTATTCCATAGCAATCCATGGGTTGGTTAATTATGCAGGCACTGCGCTTAATCTGGCTGGTGCATATCAGACTGAGATATTAAGAAGTGCAGAAGCCGGAGCTGGATTATCCTTCACCTTTACTAAGGAACCGGCATCGATATTGCAAAATTCAAATTACATGTATTATTTTGCGACGGATTATGAAAAATGGAAAGAAGAGGCCTATGCAATCTATAAAAGATATGAAGCAGAGCTGGGTCATTGCTTTGATCAGTATATTATAAATCACGAATGCCTGCAAAATGGGGTATTTGCTACCACCTATGAAGATGGAACTAAAGTATATGTAAATTATAATGATGTAGATTATGTCAATGGAGATTTAAATGTTCCTGCGCATGATTACAAAGTGGAAAGGAGGTAGTATGGCGAAGAAAAAGCAGAAGAATCTGCAAAGGAGAAAAGCAATAACCGGATATCTTTTTATATCACCATTTATTATTGGCTTTGTTGCATTTATGATCATACCTCTTCTGGAATCCCTTCGAATGAGTTTTAGTAATGTTGTGGTTTCCACAGGCAATGGTGGCTTTTCGATGGAATTTGTCGGCTTTGATAATTTTATTAAGGCCTTTACCGTAGATCCGGAATTCCTTCGGATGCTTACGGAAGAGCTCTCAAGAATGGCAATTAATGTCCCGGCAACCATAATTATCAGCTTTTTCATGGCATTGCTGTTGAACCAGGAATTTAAGGCAAGAGGATTTGTTCGGGCTATATTTTTCCTTCCGGTAATACTTTCCTCTGGTGTATTAGTGGGTTTGGAATACAATAACAGCCTTTTAATAGGTTTAAAAGACTATATCCAGAAGAATTCCAATACAACAGAAATTACGGCAGTATTAGAAGAGATTTTATCCAACAGCGGCTTGGGAAATAGGTTCTTAGAGACTGTCTATGCGATAGTAAATGATGTATATAATGTAGTTATTTCCTCAGGCATTCAAATAATCATATTCCTTTCCGGACTGCAGACGATATCAAAAAGTATGTATGAATCAGCTAAAATTGAAGGCTGCACAGTCTGGGAAAGCTTTTGGAAGATTACCCTGCCTATGGTCAGCCCGGTAATACTTGTTAATGTAATTTACACAATTATTGATTTCTTCATGCGAACGGATAGCGAGGTTATGACAAAGATAACCGAAACAATGATAGCAAAAATGGATTATGGGTTTAGTTCAGCAATGGCATGGAGTTACTTTGTGGCAGTTATTCTGATAATTGCAGTATTTAGCTTAATTACTTCAAGGTGGGTGTACTATTATGAATAGAAAAATACAAGACAGGTGGAAAGAGCTGATTATTAGAAATAGGCAATCAGGTGGCTACCTGATAAAGAAAATTATAAGTAGAAAAATTTATGCCATACTTAGAGCAATTTTGTTATTCGGTTTATGTTTTTTAATACTGCAGCCGCTACTTAATAAAATCTCCTTAAGCTTTATGGAGGAGAAAGATTTATATGATCAAACCATCATTGTTGTGCCAAGAAATTTTACTACAGGAAATTACCGGTTAGTCAGTCAATTGATGGATTATTGGAAAGCGCTAGGAAATTCCATTGTAATTTCAACGCTGGTTAGCGTTATACAGGTTGCGTTTGCTACAATTGTTGGTTATGGATTTGCAAGATTTCAGTTTCCATTTAAAAAAATATGGTTTGCCTGCGTCATATTGGTGATTATTGTTCCTCC
>DOWG01000299.1:8473-8954 GCA_003519685.1 Lachnospiraceae bacterium | reverse complement strand
TATATTTTTATGACCCGGCAGTATTTTAGAGGAATTCCGAAGGAATTGGAGGAAGCAGCCTACATGGATGGATGTGGTAATTTTAAGACATTTGTAAAAATCATGCTTCCGGATGCAAAACCAATTTTAACGTCCTGCTTTCTATTCGCCTTTGTATGGCAATGGACCGATTCCTTTTATTCCAAGATGTTTTTGGGTAATATCACCTTATTATCCGGAAAATTAACAGCATTAACGCAATTACTTACGGATTATTTGGTATCCGCTCATGGTACCGGTTCGAAACCTTCTATTGCCTATGGACAAATGATAATATCAACCGGCATGATAATGGCCATTATTCCACTACTTATTATTTATGTGGTAGCGCAAAAAGGATTTGTTGAAAACATAAGTCAGACAGGACTTAAAATGTAAGCCGGTATAGAAAGTGATAATCACTTTACTATAAATATGGTAAGAGTGTTATAAGTCATCTTAA
>DOWG01000299.1:5042-8349 GCA_003519685.1 Lachnospiraceae bacterium | reverse complement strand
AAGAAGATGAGGCCGAAAAACCGGTAGAAGAAGAGCCGGTTGCGGATCTTGGCGGTATGGAAATTATCATTGGTGACTGGTGGTCTCCACAGGAGCCGGCAGAACCAACGAATGCTATGGAAGAAGCGACGCTTGAATATCGCCAGATGATTCAAGAAAAATATAACTTTACAATAAAGCAAGTAGCTGTTTCTGATTTTGATGGTATGCAGGAATTATTCACAACGTCCACGATGGCGGAAGATCCTGCAGCTCATGTGTTCTTACTGGCTCCGGACTGGGTTTCCCAACCACTTGCAAACGGTCTTCTCTATGACCTTTCTACGTTGGAAAGTCTAGACTTCACGGAAGATAAATGGATCAGCAATGTTACCGAGAAGATGACTTTTGGAGATTCCGTGTATGGTATGAATGCCGGTAAGGCCGAACCAAAACTCGGTGTATTTTGGAACAAGAGATTATTCCAGGAAGCCGGTTTGAATCCGGATCTACCTTATGACTTACAGGCCAGTGGCGAATGGACCTGGAATAAATTCGAAGAAATTGCTGCAAAATTAACACAGGATTATAATAATGATGGTATTATGGATACTTATGCCATGGTTAATTTCTCCGTCGATTTATTTAGAGGAGCAGTTACCTCGAATGATGCGAGATTTATCGGTAAAGATGATAGTGGAAAATACTATAATGGAACTTTAGAGCCGAATTTCTTAGAGGCGATGCAGTGGGCAGTAGGCATGATTGAAAAAGGCTATGAGATGCCTACTCCTGAAGATGCAAATTGGGATTGGTTTATTTCCGCTTTCCATGATGCAAAGGTTGCTATGAGATTTGCTGAGGAATACAATGTTGGCGGCTTACAGGATATGGAGGATGATTGGGGATTTGTTCTTCCTCCTAAGGGACCGAAGGCTGCAAATTATTCCGTTTACTTTAGTGATAATGTGGCTGTGATTCCTTCCTCTTATGATAAAGAAACAGCAAATAAAATTGCATTCGCATATAACCTTTGGACGGAGCCTACCCCAGGTTATGATGATCCGGAAGCATGGAAGGATAATTATTATACAAAATTCCGTGATGAAAGAGCCGTTGATGAAACCCTTACTTTAATGTATGATACCGCAATCGAAAATAATGATAGTGTAGGTATGGTATACGGAACAAGCTATGGTGATTTTGCATGGGATACCTATGCTTTGGTTGCAACCCCGGCAGAGAAAATTGAACAGATGCAAAGTGTATGGCAGGCATTAATTGATGATGCAAATAAATNNCCTCCCCTTTCTTTAACCAAACGATCCATGAATTTATAATGATGGAATGCAAATATCCCGGGTTTTGACCAAGAAAATTAAGCTATAGCCAGGAGGTTCCCTTTGAAAAAAAAGAATTTGCGATATTTGGCAGTCAATGGATTATTTCTAATGATAGTGCTAGGCTTAATGAATTGTGATAAGCCGAAGATTAATTTAGAGGAAGATAGTAAGAATAGTCTCGCAAAAAACCTGCGAGCCATTACAAGAATATCAAAAACAGATATTCTTCAGGATTTATGCCCAAAAGGCATGGGCGTTAGTAAGATAGAAAATGATATGGGAAAGGCATATGAGAACGATTTGGATAATGGAATAAATGATACAAAACAAGTAGACTTGGAAAGGAAAGAGGATATTAGTATGGATTTTAGAGATGATTTAGAGATTATGTTTTCCGATATAGAACATACAAATTCCTTTAAGGAAATAGGGCATCATAATCCTCTGATAGCGCAGGATTTTGGCGCAGATCCCTTTGCCATGGTTTATGGTGATAGAGTGTATGTTTATATGACACAGGATCAGATTATGTATGATAGGGAAGAAAATATTATAGACAATAATTATAGTATGATTAATAAATTAAGATGCATATCTTCATCGGATTTGGTAAATTGGACGGATCACGGTTGGATCCATGTAGGAGGAATCAAAGGTGCCAGCCTATGGGCGAAAAACTCTTGGGCTCCTTCTGCTGTATGGAAAGAAATCAATGGTCAGGATAAATTCTTTCTCTATTTTGCCAATGGAGGCGGGGGGATAGGGGTGCTAACGGCCGATCGTCCCACAGGTCCATTTAAAGATGAATTAGGAACGGCCTTAATCAACTGGGAAACTCCTAACTGTTCCGATGTGGTATGGATGTTTGACCCCGCAGTTCTAGTGGATGATGATGGCAGAGCCTATATTTATTTTGGTGGAGGTATACCGGAAGGGCAGGAGGAAATGCCGAATACAGCCAGGGTAATAGAATTGGGACCGGATATGATGAGTACAGTAGGGGAAGCTGTTGTAATTGGAGCCCCTTATCTGTTTGAGGACTCTGGTATCAATAAAATCGGGGATACCTATTATTATACTTATTGCTCGAATTTTGCCAGCAGAACCAATGCAAAGGGTAAATATGTTCCAGCCGCTGGTGAAATCATCTATATGACCAGTAAGAACCCTATGGGGCCTTGGGAGTATCAAGGCTCAATTTTAAAGAATCCGGGTTATTTCTTTGGTAGTGGTGGCAATAACCATCATAGTATGATTCCGTTTAATAATAATTGGTATATGTTCTATCATACCTCTTTATTGCAAGATTCCATGGGAATCAAAGGTGGATACCGAAGTACGCATATGAATCAGGTTACGGTAAATAAGGATGGTACCATCGAGCCAATTGCTGCCAATAAAGTTGGCGTGAAGCAATTGGAAGCATTGAATCCTTACCAAAATGTCAAGGCAACGACAATGTCCAACAATGCCGGAGTTAAGATTGTTGAAGAAGATAAGATAAGCTTTAAGGATCCAGAGACGGTTTCTGTTGGTGAAATAGATAATGGGGATTGGATTTTGGTAAGTGGTGTTGACTTTGGACGTAAAGGAGCAGAAACATTAACAATTCGTTACTCCAGTGAAACAGAAGGTGGAGCGATTAAAGTAACAATTGATAGCTTAGAGGGAGAAGCTATCTCTTATATAGGAATTAATAACACCGGAAACTTTAACAATTTCGCGGAGGTTACCGTACCGGTTCGTGAGGTGACGGGTGTTCATGATATCTACTTTACATTTGCCGGAAGCGGATATCATTTTAATACTTGGAGCTTTTCTAAAAAATAGAGGGTTTTGGAATCACAAATCTTTGTGAGGGGAGTAATGATATCATATGACAAGAATTAGGCATCTGAATATTAGGTTATTTATAATGATATTATTCTTATTATCATTTTTGGCTGGCTGTAATAATAGCGGAAGCAGCAATGCGCTAAAGCCAG
>DOWG01000299.1:3402-5030 GCA_003519685.1 Lachnospiraceae bacterium | reverse complement strand
CCGGAAATTCATTATGGGAATGTCCAAATTGACCAGAAAATTGTATTCCATGAGGGGTTTGAATCTGGAGATTCTGACTTTTATGGAAGAGGAACGGCTGAAATAGAGATGGTAAGTGGCAAGGCATATGAAGGTTCCAATGCATTACTTACATCCGGACGCACTGATTTTTGGAACGGACCCATTGTGGATTTGACTAATATATTAGAACCGAACAGTAATTATGTGGTAAAAGCCTATATTATGTATGAGGATGGTCCGGATAGTATTCAAATGGATTGTATGCTTGAGAAAAATGAAAGTCATTATTTAAAATTTGGCTCAGCTTTGGTAGAAAAGGGTGTTTGGACAGAATTAAATGGGCGGTTGATTGTACCGGAAGATACGAAAACGGTTAAATTGTATTTTGAAACAAACACAGAATCAGAAAAAAACTGTGTTGATTTCTATATTGATGGTGTAGAATTAGTAAAGGAAACCGCTCATGCGGTAAGGGGGGATATTCCTTCCCTAAAGGAAATATATAAGGATTATTTTACCATAGGATTTGCAACTACGGTATATGAAGCTTCCGAAAGCCGTCAAGGATTGATGACAGAACAATTTAGCAGTTTTACGATAGGTAATGAATTAAAACCCGATAGTTTATTGGATTATGAAAAAAGTATATCGGATCCTAAGTATGATGATAATCCCCAGGTCACTTTTAAAAATGTAGAATATCTACTGGAGTTTGCGAAAAAAGCAAATCTTCCTCTGAGAGGCCACACCTTAGTTTGGCATTCCCAGACTCCAAGATGGCTCTTTACAGAAGGATACTCCAAAGGAGAGAATGCACCTTTGGTATCAAAGGAGTTAATGTTGAAACGATTGGAGAATTACATTAAGAATGTATTGTCCTACCTTCAGACCAATTATCCAGGAGTTATTTATTGCTGGGATGTGGTCAATGAGGCCATTGAAGTGGGGGATGGAGAACCAGGTTTCTATCGCTCTAAGGAAAGCTACTGGTATCAGATTATTGGTCCCGAATTTGTAGAGAAAGCCTTTGAATATGCAAGAAAATATGCAGATCCAGAAGTTAAGTTATTTTACAATGACTATAATACGGAGCAGGTGATTAAGATGAATGCCATCATAGATCTTGTACAAGATCTTAAAAGCAAGGGATTAATTGATGGTATAGGTTTACAAAGTCATATTGGAATTGATTCTCCATCCATAGCAGATATTGAGAATTCTATCCGCAAGTATGCAGAGCTTGGATTGGAAATTCATATTACAGAACTGGATATGTATTTAACGGACAATTCGGAAGAGGCTTTCGCAAAGCAGGCTTCAAGATATAAGAGATTATTTCTTGTATTACAGCACCTAAAAAAGCAGAACCTTGCAAATATAACCAATGTCACCTTCTGGGGACTATCCGATGAAACATCCTGGCTGAACAAACCATCCGTTCCCAATTATCCTCTGCTATTTGATAAATATTTGATACAGAAGCCGGCATTCTGGGGTGTAGTAATGCATCCGGATATACCATTGAACTAGTATTGAGGTGATTCTTGCCATGTATAGGTTGCTGTTCACACCCCATCATGTATGCTATGTTATGATTTCGACAAATG
>DOWG01000299.1:0-3360 GCA_003519685.1 Lachnospiraceae bacterium | reverse complement strand
ACCTAGGGTGTGAACAGTAACATGTATAGTAATACAAATTTTATCTGTTACCGTTACTATTGCATTACAAATAGAAACTATGATATCGTTTAACTAGGGAGGACAGAGCACATGATAAGTTTGAAAGAGAAATATAAGGATTATTTTAAAGTTGGGGCAGCAGTAAACACTAGAACAATAAAAAGCAATAGTAATCTTATTATAAAACATTTTAACAGTATTACCTGTGAAAATGAGATGAAAGTTTCTAGTATTGCCGTTGGAAAAGATCAATATGATTTTACGGCAGCCGATGAAATCGTAGCTTTTGCTATAAAAAATGATTTGTTGGTTAGAGGCCATACCTTTGTTTGGCACAATCAGACACCAGATTGGTTCTTTGAAGGTATGGATAGAAAGCAGCTATTAGAACGAATTAAAAGTTATATAACGCTTGTAGGTAATCGATATAGAGAACAGGTTTTTTGCTGGGATGTTGTAAATGAAGCAATTGAAGATAAAGCAGATACGGTATTACGCCGATCAAAGTGGGTAGATATACTTGGTGAACGGTTTATGGATGATATTTTTCGTATTGCCAAGGAAATATTACCGGAGAAGAAACTTTTCTATAATGATTATAATGAGACAAATCCGGCAAAACGAGTAAAAATCTATAATACGATTAAGGCTATGAAAGATAGAGGAGTTCCTGTAGATGGCATAGGAATGCAATGCCATAGCAGTATCTATGGACCTTATGCTGATGAGCTAAAGGAAACAATCGAGTTATATGCAAGCCTTGGTATTCAGATACATATTACAGAGTTGGATGTTTCTCTATTCGAATTCGGTGACCATAGTAGAATAGAGAAGCCAGACGCCAAGCTGCTGGATAAACAGGCAAAAATATATGAGGATTATTTTAAAATATTCCGTGAATACAAAGAGATTATTGAGTGTGTAACCTTATGGGGAGTTGCCGATGATTATACCTGGCTTGATAATTTTCCGGCTCGTAATCGAAAGAATTGGCCTCTATTATTTGATGAAGAGAATAATCCCAAGGAAGCATTTTATCGTATTATTAATTTTTAATAAAAGTGAGGTAATATATGAAACTAAAAGTGAATAACCCCATTATATGGGCAGACTTTCCTGATCCAGATATTATTAGGATAGATGACACTTACTATATGGTAAGTACAACGATGCATATGATGCCCGGATGTGTTATTTTACGTTCTTACGATTTGGGGAATTGGGAAATAGCCACTTATGTATTTGAAACTTTAGATGGTACGCCTGGTCAAAAATTGATGGATGACAGAGGAATTTATGCCAATGGAATGTGGGCCCCCACGTTAAGATACCATAATGGCAAGTTTTATATAGTTTTTGTAGCTAATGATACACAAAAAACATACCTATATACTGCCGATCATATTGAGGGTCCATGGAAAAAGAGTTATATAAAAGGCTTCTATCACGATAGTTCACTATTGTTTGACGATGACGGACGGGTTTATCTTGTATATGGTAATAAAGAAATAAGAATAATTGAATTAAAGAGTGATTTAACCGGCCCAAAAGAGGGAGGCATTCATAAACTTATCCTTAAGGATAGAGATGATGCTATACTTGGGTATGAAGGGGCTCATATTTATAAAATAAATGGTAAATACTATATTTTTCTGATACATATTTCAGCTTCCGGATTTAAAAGACGTACCCAGTGCTGCTATGTAAGTGATAAAGTGGACGGACCATATATTGGGGGGGATATCCTGGATGATGATATGGGATATCGAAATATGGGTGTTGCCCAGGGTGGTATTATCGATACACCGGACGGAGAGTGGTATGCTATCTTATTTCAGGATCATGGTGCAGTCGGTAGAATACCAGTATTGATTCCGATGCATTGGGAAAATGATTATCCAGTGTTAGGCGTTAATGGCAAGGTGCCTTTGCAGTTATCTGTTAAAAGTAAACGACCCGGATATCAATATGCTCCTTTTGTGGGAGACGATGATTTTAGATATCAACCTTCCGGTGATGGAAAAATACATTTAAAAGACTATTGGCAGTGGAATCATGAGCCTGATGATGCTTGCTGGTCTGTAACAGATAACCCTGGTTTTTTGCGAATTAGAACATCCGATATCAGAAAGAATGTAGTGAAAGCTAAAAACACATTAACACAGCGAACCATTGGACCTAAGTGCGATGCTATAGTAACCCTTAACGGGGAAGGAATAAATGATGGTGATTTTGCAGGACTTTGTGTGTTGCAGAGTATTTATGGATTTATTGGGCTGACAAAAGAAAAGGGACAATATTATATTGTAATGTTAGGCCGTGATAAACCTGTTACAAGACCAAATCAGTGGAAAGAATATAACGATGCAGAGGCCGGTACGGAATATGGAAGAGTTAAGATAAATACATCAACAGTGGAGTTGAAAGTAGCTTGTTCTTTTGATGAGGAGATTGATACAGCTGTATTCTATTATAAAAGACAGGATGAATGGGTAAAGCTTGGAAAGACAATACATCTACAATATACACTGGAACAGTTTATGGGGTGTCGATTTGGGCTTACGTATTTCTCTACAAAGGAAGAGGGAGGATATGCAGATTTTGCAAATTTCCGATATAATTTGATTGATTAATCTCTTTCGTTCAACAATGTATATATCCTCTCTGTTGTCCCCAGAGTTGCTGCGCGTGATGTTGCAAAATATGCAAGCAGAGAATTATATAACGACAAGAATGCACGTAGAGAAAAATATGAAAAGCTTGGTTGGAAACTAGATGATTCAGTAATTAACAAAGATTTATAAAAGCTTTACTAAAAATCACGCCGGAGCTTACCGTTTGTACTAAATAGGTTGTGAAAAACGTATAAAGCCGGTGTAAAAAGCTTCATTCTAAAAATAGTAGCTAACAGATAGCCAGCAGAAATGCTCCTATTTTATACGTATGTCAATAAAAGCATACGTATAAAATAGGAGCATAATCATATACATGGGAGGGACAATATGACGGTCAGAGAAATAATAAAGGAATAAAGAACAACATTAAAAAGCAACATCGCAGTAAATAGCTATGTTATCACGTGCAAATCAGTTATTAGAGGTATTGGATTTATTAGGAAGAGATGAGTGAATCAATCGCTGGGATACGAAAGATTTACAATAGCTCACGAAATATCCTTATCATAATTTATATAGTATATATTAAATGGTTGCATAGATGCTCCTTTGCTCGTTATAATAGTTCGCATTCCCTTAAAATCTTTTCTATGGACTCCCAAATAGAAAGTGCCGGATTTTCTTTATAATATTTATATCTCTTATATGATTAGGGTGTAAAAAC
>DOWG01000254.1 GCA_003519685.1 Lachnospiraceae bacterium | reverse complement strand
GCTATCCCCATATTGCATATTATTTACCAAAGATATATAATATCGTTAAGTATAAAACAGCATGATATATGGAGGCACTTATGATAAAAACAGTTGGAAAAGTATTTCTCGCATTAATCGGTATAACCGCTGTAAGCTTCGGTGGATTATGGCTCTATACCCAGAACAGGACCTTTCCGAACAATGAGGATACGATTGGCAATTCTACCGGTAATATATATAACGGCGGATTGTTCTGTGAAGCGGACGGCCATATCTATTTTAGCAACTTATCCGATGATGGCAATCTCTATGTGACGGATTCGAATCTGCTAAACTTTAAAAAGCTGAGTGAAGATAAAGCGGTTTATATCAATGTAGACAATAATTATATCTATTATGTACGTGCAAATAATACAAGGGAAAACAGCACCCATAATATTTTAATGTATAACAACACCGGTGTCTATCGTATTAAACAAAACGGATCCGATTTAAAGGCAGTTTCCTATCAGCCCGGAGCCTATCTTACGTTAAAAGGAAATCATCTGTATTATCAGAAATACGATGTGGAAAGCGGTTTGTTCTTATATCAAAATTCCATTGACTGTTCGGAAGAAAAGCTCCTTGTAAAGGATGCCGTTATCCCTGCTGCCGTAATGGGGGATAAATTATATTACGCCGGTTTATCGTATGACCATAATTTCAATGCAGTTGACCTATCAACCTGTAACACGAAAGCAGTGTTAGAGGGAAGCTTCCTTTACCCGATCTTACATAGCGGTTACCTTTACTATATGGATGTCAAAGATAATTATAAAATTTACCGGGCAAATGAGGACGGTTCTGATCCGGTAATGCTGGTAGATGACCGTTGCTCTGCCTATAATATTACAAACAGTGGGAAATACCTTTATTATCAAATTGATAATGGCCTTAATAATCAGATCTGCCGGATCGATCTTACGACCCTGAAAGCAGAAACGTTATTAAGCGGAGATTATAAGCAGATCCACGTCACCGATAATTATGTATTCTTCCGGGATTTTAATGATACGACAACCTTTGTCATATTGGCAGACGGGATTGCCGATGTGAATACCTTTAATCCGCCCAATTTAAGCAGCACGAAATAAAAAAAGGATTTTTGGCTCAAATCAAGGAATTAACCTAAGATGAGTCAAAAATCCTTTTTATTATAATTTATCTTTTAGCTGCAGCATGGTATCTCCAAGTACCGGATGGCGAAGCCATGGGGCTATATCACACATAGGATCTAATACAAATCTGCGGTTTGCCGCTTCCGGATGGGGAATCGTCAAATCCTTCGTCTGAATCACTTCATCATCATAGAAAAGAATATCCAGATCAATGGTTCTCGGTCCCCAATGTATGATTCTCTCGCGCTTTAACGCCTTCTCTATTTTACCGATCAGCTGCAATAGTGCATGCGCCGATTTTAATGTCTTTACGTATACCGCACCGTTTAGGAAGTCATCCTGCTCTACTCCTCCCACCGGTTCGGTTATCCGGAAGGAGGACACCTGTTTCACAATGCAATCCTCATCCTCATTTAACAGGCGGACCGCCTCATTCAGATTGGCCTCCTTATCCCCCAGATTGGATCCGATGCCAAGGTATGCCTGATGCCATCCCCGCTCCACAATAACAGATACCGTATCCAGCGTCATAAGAATTGGCGCCCAGGGTTTTTTTATCTCCAGCCGGATCTTCTCTATGCGGCCATAGGTTTTCAGCAGATGGACTGCCAAACGGTCGGCGGTGGTCTCGATTAATTTATAGGTGTGCTCCTTTAAAAAAGCCTCAATCGTTTTACATACCGAAGCATAATTGATGGACTTTGTAATATCATCCCCATCTGCCGCTTCCTGGATATCGGTATAAAGTTCTGCCGAAACCAGAAACTTCTGTCCCAGGGCATTTTCTTCCTTTAAAACACCATGGTAAGCAAATACCTCCAAATTTGATATTGTAATTCGATCCATATGCTAAGTCTTCCTTTCTCATCCCATGTTCTTCTATTCTGCACTTAAGATTGCTTCTGTCATTCGTATTGCTCTCTGATTCTCCAGCACATCATGTACCCGGACAAAATGGCATCCCTTCATTACTCCAATGACAGAGGTCGCAATGGTACCCTCCAGTCTTTGATCCACCGGTACCTTCAGTGTATTCCCAATCATTGATTTTCTTGAGGTCCCGAGTAAAACCGGATAACCAAACTGTTTCAGGATCTCCAAATGATTTACCAAGCTCAAATTCATAGACAGCGTCTTTGCAAATCCAATTCCCGGATCAATCATAATCTTATCCTCGGCAATACCGGCATTCTTCGCTATCGTAATGCTTTCCTTCATATCTGCAAGAAAATCTTCCATAAAATTTTGATAATCAATTTCCTTACGGTTATGCATGATACAAACGGGTACATCCATTTCCTTTACGGCTGCTGCCATATCCGGATCGTATTTTAATCCCCAGATATCATTGACAAGGTCTGCACCTGCCTGACATGCCGCTCTTGCAACCTTGCTCTTATAGGTGTCGATGGAAATCGGGATATCGAAACGCTTCCGGATAGCTTCAATAACCGGCACAACCCTGGCAATCTCTTCTTCCTCTGAAATCATGGTATAATTCGGTCTGGTTGATTCCCCGCCGACATCAATGATATCGGCTCCTTCCTCTATCATTTTCTGTGCATGCCCAAAAGCATCCTTAAGTTTATTATGCTGACCTCCATCGGAAAAAGAATCCGGTGTTACATTCAGGATTCCCATAATGTAGGTTCTCTCTCCAATCACAAAATTCTTGCTTCCAATTTTCATGTTCTTTGTCATGATCTATCACTTCCTGTTTCTTTCTATGAATTGTAATTGTTTCTTCTTTATTGTTCACACCCATCCTGTATACCATGTTATAATAAAAACGGAATGAGGAAATATGAGCTTGCTCATATTTCCCGTGGAGTAAAAGATCATGAACGTTCTTTTCGTTNNGGTACTTTGGCTCCGTATTTTGGAGCCTTATGTACCGTTACGTAATGCAATTATGCGAAAGCGTCTCCGATTCGGATACATTTGTCGAAATCATAGGATAGACTTTGCTGGGGTGTGAACAGTAACTGCTTCTTCTTATGAATTGCCTTACTAACAAATTGATGAAGTTAATTACCGAATCATCTGGAAAAAGGCTGCCTGCAATGCCTGATTCTCCTCAAATTCACCCCGGCAGACAAAGGTTACCGTCTTGGTTCCCGGCTTATTGACTCCGCGCATGGACATGCAAAGGTGTTCTGCCTCCATCATCACCATAACTCCCTTCGGTTTCAAGTTATCCATGATGGCATCCGCAACCTGAGCCGTCAACTGCTCCTGAATCTGCGGCCGCCTTGCATAGGTTTCAACGGTTCTCGCCAATTTGCTTAGGCCCACGACTCTTCCATCCGGAATATAGGCAATATAAGCTTTTCCAAAGAAGGGCACAAGATGATGCTCACATACGGAATAGAATGGTATTTCCTTTTCCAAAACCATCCCATTACCTTCCGCTTTAAAAGTCACATGAAGATGCTTGGCAGCCTCTTTATCAATACCTCCAAAGATTTCCTTACACATTTCACTGATTCTCTTTGGTGTATCAACCAAGCCTTCCCGTTTTGTATCTTCACCGATTGCTTCTAAAAATAACTTAACCGCCTGTTGTACTTTTGTTTCATCTATCATGTGTTTTCTCCCTTTCTATGTCTATAAGGCTTTTACCAGATCTCCCAGATACGATAAAGAGCCAAAAGCGATGATTACATCTTCTTTTCGTGCTGTTTCATAAGCGGCACGAATTGCATTTTGAACGGTTCCCGCATCAATGACCCGCTTGCCAAAACGTTCGGCTTCCTTCGCCAGCTCCGTCCCGGATAGGGCTCTCTTATTGTCCGGTGTCAATGTAATAATGACATCTGCCAGGGGAGCCGTCAAATTAAGTATCGTTTGATAATCCTTATCCGCCAATACACCTATGATATAAATAATTCTCCGGTTTGTAAAGTAAACTTCGATGGATTTTCTTAAACGCATCGCCGCATCCTCATTATGTGCGCCGTCAATGATTACGTAAGGCTCCTTTGCGACGATTTCAAACCGGCCACGCCATCTGGCCTTAGTAAGCCCCTTTTTAACGGCTTCCTCTCCGATTCGATATCCCAATTCTTCTAATACCATGGCTGCCTTTACCGCAAGTAAGGCATTCTCGACCTGATATTCTCCGAGGAGCCGTATCCTGTAATCCTGACTTCCCGCATCCGTCCGCAGAGTAAATAGAGTCTCCTCCGGATCGTAATTCACTCCTGCTATCTTGTCAAAATCGGAAACGAAAAGCTTCGCGCCTTTCTCCCTGCAGGTTTCCTCTAAGATCCGGCTCACCTCCGGCTTCTGCCAGCCGGTGACTACCGGAACATTTTCCTTTATAATCCCGGCTTTCTCCCTTGCGATTTGCCCCAAAGAGTTTCCAAGAAATTGCATATGATCCATACTGATTGATGTGATGACACTGCAAACCGGACGCCGTATCCCATTGGTTGCATCCAGTCTTCCGCCCATGCCAACCTCAATGACGGCAAAATCCACCTTTTCCTTCGCCAGATAAAGCATCGCCATTGCTGTCTCAATCTCAAAGGAGGTCGGGTGTGCATATCCATCCTGTACCATCGCATCGCAGACCGGCTGTATCTGCTCCACACTTTCACAGACTCCCTGTCTTGTTATATATACCATTGCAGCAGCACCTTTATCCCCGGTCTGAATTCGTTCCCGATAGGAGAATACTGCGGGAGAAAGATAACGTCCGACACGGTATCCGGCCTCTATTAAGACTGCGGTTATAAATGCGGATGTGGAACCCTTACCGTTCGTTCCTGCGACATGGATAACCTTCAGCCGCTCCTGCGGGTTACCGAGGCGCTTTAACAGCTCCGTAATGGTTTCTAACCCGGGTACAATACCGTATCGGTTTGATTCATTAATAAAATTTCTCGCTTCTTCATATGTCATAAAAGGATTCTCCATTCATTCGTTGCCTTTTTTCGTTACTGTTCACACCCTGGGCAAAGTCTATCATATGATTTCGATAAATGTATCCGATTCGGAGACGCTTTCGCTTAAGATTCATTACGTANNACCGACGAATGCAAATACTCCTTATCGGATATCATTTATCGAAATCATAGCATGGTATACATGGCGGGTGTGAATAGTAACCTTTTTTCTAGAACACCCTACTTATCGTTTAGTACCTGGAAAATGTAGAACTTTAGATAATAGGATTCGTCCGCCGCCCACAGGATCGGATGATCGGGAGCCTGCGTCCGGTATTCCACCTGCCGCAGCCGTTTTCTCACGCTTTTTGCCGCCTGTCCTATCGTCTCGGTAAATAATTCCGGTGTCATAAAGTGAGAGCAGGAGCAGGTCGCCAGAAAACCGCCCTCCTTAACCAGCTGCAGTCCCCTGCGGTTAATTTCGCGGTAGCCTTTGACTGCATTTTTTACCGAATTTCTTGACTTTGTGAATGCCGGCGGATCTAAGATTACAACATCGAACTGTTCTCCCTGCTTCTCATATT
Organism: Lachnospiraceae bacterium; assembly: GCA_003519685.1. Classification (GTDB taxonomy): domain Bacteria; phylum Bacillota; class Clostridia; order Lachnospirales; family Lachnospiraceae; genus Mobilitalea. The sequence goes on along the minus strand of DOWG01000254.1, from coordinate 289 downwards.
CCGGCAGTAGATCAAAAATATCGGCACATAGAAATTTCACCCGGTCCGATAGTCCGTTCAGCTCTGCATTTTCTCTTGCCTGCTCGATGCCAAGCTCCGAAGCATCCACACCGATTACCTCCTTTGCTCCGGCAAGTCCGGCATTCAGGGCAAAGGACCCCGTATGGGTAAAGCAGTCCAGAACCCGGGCATCCTTACACAGCCTTGCGATCGCCGCACGGTTATATTTCTGATCAAGGAAGAAACCGGTCTTCTGACCTTCCGCAACATCCACCTTGTACTTGACCCC
>DOWG01000132.1 GCA_003519685.1 Lachnospiraceae bacterium | reverse complement strand
TTATGGCATGCCTGGCAATTTTTATGGAACGCAAGCTGGGTAATATCTACGAGAAAATCAGCGAAGAAAACGCTGCTTTAAATACCGTAGCTCAGGAAAACCTATCCGGTGTCCGGACAGTAAAGGCTTTCGCCAGAGAAAAATTCGAGATTCAAAAGTTTTTATCGCATAACAAACGTTATTATGATTTAAATATGAAGCAGTCAAAAGTATTCGCTAAATACTATCCTTACTTTCAATTTGTTACAAAGTTGCTGCCAATATTTGTTATTGTCATTGGCGGATACCAGGTAATTCAAGATAGAATCACCCTTGGAACCTTAGGTGCATTTACGGAGTATTCTATGAATATCATTTGGCCTATGGAGATGCTGGGATGGCTATCCAATGATTTTGCTTCCGCTATTGCATCCAATCGCCGAATTAAGAAAATATACGTAGAGGAACCAACGATTACCGAAGTGGAGAATCCGATTGTTCTGGATGAGGTAAAGGGTTCTGTCACCTTTCAACAGGTATCCTTCTCCCTGGACGATAAAAATATCTTATCGGATATCAGCTTTGACTTAAGCGCCGGTAAAACCATCGGTATCATGGGCGCGACAGGGACCGGTAAAACTTCTATCATTAACCTTTTGCAGCGTTTCTATGATGTGACGGAGGGTGAGATTAAGTTAGACGGTGTAAATATTAAGGAACTGACCCTCCACCAGTTAAGAAAGAGTATCTCCCTTGTAATGCAGGATGTATTCCTGTTCTCTGATACCATCAATGAAAATGTTAAAATGGGAAAAAAATATCAGGTCCGAGATGATGAAGTAATAAAGGCAGCGACCGATTCTCAGGCAAGTGAATTCATTGAACGAATGGATCAGCAATATGAAACCGTCGTTGGGGAAAGAGGAGTCGGTTTATCCGGCGGGCAAAAGCAAAGAATCAGCATTGCCAGAGCGCTTGCCAAGAAAACTCCCATCCTTGTTCTGGATGATTCAACCTCTGCGCTGGACATGGAAACGGAGCATCAGATTCAGTTAGCCCTATCCCAAATTGAGGCAACTAAAATTATTATTGCTCATCGAATCTCGGCGGTTAAAAATGCCGACGAGATTCTAATTCTTGATGAGGGAAAAATTGTAGAACGGGGGACTCATGAAACACTCATGCAGAAAAAAGGATATTATTATGATACCTATATTGCTCAATATGGGGAATATTTAAACGATAATACCGATCCCCACTTTGTAGCTAAGGAGGTGGCAAAATGTCAGTAAACGCAGTTAGAGAAGACGAATCGATACAATCCGTCAGTAAAAAAGTAACTTTAACCAGACTTTTTAAATATTTATTAGCATATAAAAGTTCCATTGCCATCGTTATCTTTATCATGCTGGTCACCGTAGCCATAACAATAATCAATCCCTTGATTTTGGAAAGGGCTGTCGATGTCCATATTGCAAACCGGGATTTTAACCGGTTATTAAAACTGGGAATTGCAGCCGTGGCAATCAATATTCTTTTTGTAATATTAGTCAAGCTGCGAATGTACCTTATGGCAAAGATATCGAATCATGTACTGCTGACAATTCGGCAGGAGCTTTATACGCATATTCAGAAGCTAAGCTTTCATTTTTTTGATAGTCGTCCTACCGGTAAGATACTCGCAAGAATCATCGGTGATGTAAACTCTTTAAAGGATGTTCTATCAAGCAGTGTAACTACCTTGATTCCGGATTTTGTCACAATTACCGCCGTCCTAACCATTATGCTGGTGAAAAACTGGATGCTTGCGTTAGCCTCTTTAATCAGCCTTCCTTTTATGGCTTTGGGTATGTGGTATATTGAAACCCGTTCTCATCGCAGATGGCAGCTTCATCGTAAGAAAAGTTCCAATCTGAACGCTTTCATTCATGAAGATCTATCCGGCATGCGTATCATTCAGAGCTTTCGGGCGGAAGAGGAGACGGAAGAGGATTTTGATCAACTGCTAAAGGAGCATAGGGATTCTTTCGTGCATGCCGTTGTATTAAACGATGCCTTCGGTTCGGTTATTGATATCAGCTGGGGTGTTGGTGCCATTTCCATGTATTTTACGGCAATAAAAATTCTTAACATCGGCCCGGATAATGTCGGTACACTGATTGCTTTCACAACCTATATTGGCATGTTCTGGCGCCCAATTATGAATTTAAGTAATTTTTACAATCAGATCATAACCAATCTTTCCGGAGCAGAACGTATCTTTGATATCTTAGATACCGAACCGGATATTGCAGATTCTGAATTCGTTAAGGATCTTCCCGAGATAAAAGGCGAAGTTGTTTTTGATCATGTATCTTTCTCATATGACCAAGATACTAAGGTTCTGAATGATGTAAGCTTTCATATCACTCCGGGAGAGACCATTGCTCTGGTCGGACCAACCGGAGCCGGTAAAACTACCATTGTTAACTTAATCAGCCGGTTCTATGATATCCAGGAAGGAACCATTACCATTGACGGCCATAATATTAAAGAAGTATCCATTGAAAGCCTGCGAAAGCAAATGGGTATCATGACACAGGATAATTTTCTGTTCTCCGGTACTATAAAGGATAATATTCGTTACGGAAAATTAGATGCGACGGATGAGGAAATTATCGCGGCAGCAAAGGCTGTAAATGCACATGAATTTATTATGAAGATGGATAAGGGTTATGATACCGAGCTAAAAGAAAGAGGGGCCGGACTTTCCATCGGCCAAAGGCAGCTGCTTGCTTTTGCAAGAACGATGGTATCCATGCCTAAAATCCTAATTCTTGACGAAGCCACCTCGAGTATTGATACGCATACCGAATTCCTGGTGCAACAGGGTATCGAAGCATTATTAAGGGGAAGGACTTCTTTTGTGATTGCTCACCGTCTATCTACCATACGAAAAGCAGATCGTATCTTTTATATCGATGACGGTAAGATTCAAGAGGAAGGGAGCCCCGAAGAATTGCTTGCGAAGAGGGGAATGTACTATGACCTCTATATGGCGCAGTTTAAGAATCTATAGTTAATATGAGTGTCATAAGCTATTTTAAGATTATAAAAGGCGGTTGCATTATCATCTGCAACCGCCTCTATTATTAAATTCATAAATTAAAATGTTCAATTACGAACCTTCTACCTTTTTCAGATTCACGTCTATTCCAGAATAGCGTATTCTTAGAAAATACGGAATAGGATTAATAAAAACTTCGTTTTGGCAAGGTTATAATAAAGCTTGTTCCCTTCTTAAACTGGGAACGGACTTTTATTTTCCCGGTATGTGCCATGATAATTAATTTTGCCAGGGAAAGACCTAATCCGTGACCGGTAATGTTCTGGTTTCTGACATAATCGGACCGGTAAAAACGGTCAAATATATGATCTACATCGTTTCTTGTCATCCCGATCCCCGTGTCCTTAACGGTAATTACGCAATCCCCATTCTCCATCCTCTGACACATAATGGTTATCTCATCTCCCTCATGGGAGTATTTTACCGCATTTTCAATAAAGATGCGTATCGCCTGCTTCAGGGACTGCTTGTCCCCATATACAATAACATCCTCTAAAATCGGGCAGTTTATTACCCTCTTAGAGGCAACCAGCTTTGTTTCTTTTACCATATCCTCCATGACCGGCCGCATATTAAATAGCTTTTTCTTTAATTTTAATGTTTTCTTATCATGTCGCGAAAGGAATAACAATTTTTCTACCAGCTCTTGCATGGATTTTGATTCATTCTGAATTGCTTCTATCGATTCCTGCAGAACTTCTTTATTATCCGTACCCCAACGGTTTAATAGATTGGCATATCCTTGAATGACCGCAATCGGTGTCCTAAGCTCATGGGAAGCATCGGATACAAATTGCTTCTGACTTTCATAGGAAGTTTCTATCCGGTCCAGCATTGCATTAATCACGGTAGCCAGATCTTTTAGTTCGTTCTTCGTCCCCTCTACATTTAGCCGCTCACTATGAAGGTTATTGGCTGTGAGCCGATTCGCCGTGGCAGACATAATTCTTAGAGGCTCAAAAAGTCTTTCAACATTATTTTTTCCCTTGTGAATGATCATAAATACAAGAAACAGATATAGCAGTATTACTTTCCAGAGAAGATTAAAAAATTCCCTATAGCTTCTTGTCATATCATATTGAAATTCCATCTGATATTCGATACCGTCAAGATTCAATTCCATTATTTTCGTTGTTACCAGTTTATAATCGTCACTTTTTCTATCATAATGGATTCCATGAAAGAAGTCTTTTTCAGAAACGGGTAAGTAGGCAATGTCATTATAGATTTCCGTGCCATCCTTTTTGTTTGTAATTTTAATGGAGAGTCCCTGCAGAACGTAAGGATTCTTGATCGCATTCTGACCCTCCTGCTGTATGAAAACTACAATATCTCCGGCCATTTTGTCATAGTTCTTCTTTTCTTCATACATAAAAATAAGAAAAAATACGATCATGAATATAATTCCATGCGTAAGAAGAAGCTTTAAATAATTTACGGATATTCTAAAAACAATCGATAGACGAAAATTACTTAGCCACTGCTCCTTCTTTTTTCTGAACGGGAGGATGGTTTTAATTAATATCTTACGAATTGATTCAATTATTCTATTCCTCATACATTTATTTTTCTCCCTTTTCTCTGCCGCACCACTATAAAACAATCAGAACTTCCTTATAAAGCTCTATCAATCCTTTATAATATATCCCATACCACGTACGGTGGATATTAAGTGAATATTGTATTTCTCATCAATTTTTTGTCTCAAATACCTTATATAAACATCGACTACATTTGTGTCACCAAAGTATTCATAATCCCATACATTATTCAACAGCTGCTCTCTGGTCAGAACCATATTCTTATTTCTTATCAGATATTCTAAAAGATCATACTCTTTCTTCGTAAGCGTCAGTTCGTCTTCCCCATAGAAGGCACTGTGGCTTGTCAGATTCAGTTTCAGCCGGCCGATCTGCAGCACATCCATCTTAACTTCGGAAGACCTCAACTTCTTCCTGTTCAATGCCACACGGATTCTTGCAAGCAGCTCTTCTATCGCAAAGGGTTTTGTCATATAATCATCCGCACCCATATCCAAGCCGGCTACTTTGTCCATTACATCATCTTTCGCCGTAAGCATAATAATCGGCACCTGAGACTCCTGGCGTACCCTGCGGCATACCTCTATTCCACTAAGCCCCGGAAGCATAATGTCCAGAACAACCAAATCAATATCGCTCTTTAAGGCATTCTCCAGACCGGACCTGCCGTCTCCACAGATAACAACTTCATATCCTTCATGTTTTAATTCTAATTCCAAAAATCTGGCTATTTTTGCTTCATCCTCAATGATTAAAATTTTCGGCAAAGTTTTACCCTCCTTCATTATATAACCACCTTCTATCATTGTATCCTATTGCACCTGTGTTTTTCAATAACTTCAATATTAAATTTCCATTAGAAATATCCATAGGGTTACTATTCACACCCGATATGTATCCATGTTATGATTTCGATAAATGTATCCGATTCGGAGACGCTTTCGCTTAAGCTTCATTA
>DOWG01000101.1:2242-2597 GCA_003519685.1 Lachnospiraceae bacterium | reverse complement strand
AAGCACGCTTTGCTTCGGCAGGATTGCCTGTCTTCTCCATTAATACCGCATATTCTTCGCCGATATAGCAGAACATGCCGGCAATCATAACCGATTCCGCTACCTTACCATCCTTACTCGTTGTCGTCTGGAAGGATTCCCCCGGTTCGGTGGAGAAGCAGTTTAAGTTCAGACAGTCATTCCAGTCCGCGCGGCCGATCAGCGGGAGTCCATGCGGCCCCAGATTATTGATTACATGGTCAAAGGAGCGCTTTAAATGATCGGATAGCGGGGTGCTCTTACTCTCATCATTATCAAATGGGGTCATGACATCCAATATGCTATCATCGCCCGTTTCCTTAATATATGCCGTAAC
>DOWG01000101.1:0-2109 GCA_003519685.1 Lachnospiraceae bacterium | reverse complement strand
AGATTAAAGGTAACCATACATTGATACTGGTTCCATATATTTACCATGCGGTCCATTTTCTCTTCGGAGGAATGGACCGAATACTTTGAGAGCAGCTGGTCCCAATATTCTCTAAGCTCTGCAAAAGCGCGGTCTACCGCCTCTGCATCAGAGAATCTCTTGATCATTTCTTCTGCTTTCCTCTTATTTATTACATTCTTACTTTCCCATTTTTCCTCCTGGCTGTTTTCAACATAGCCAAGCAGGAATACATAATCTCTTGCCTCCCCCGGCTCTAATTCGATCTCCAGGCAATGTGATGCGATCGGATGCCAGCCATCCGCAACCGAGTTATTTGATTTGCCTGCCAATACCGCCTGCGGATTCTCAAAACCGTTGTAGGTTCCAAGAAAGCTTTCCCGGTCCGAATCGAATCCGGCTATCGGAGCATTTACAGAGAAGAAAGCATAATGGTTACGTCTTTCCTTATATTCGGTCTTATGATAGATAACGGAGCCTTTAATCTCAACCTCTCCGGTATTATAATTCCTCTGGAAATTGGTCTGATCATCCCATGCATTCCACAGGCACCACTCTACAAAAGAAAACAGCTTAATCCGCTTCTTCTGATTACTTGTATTTTTAACAACAACTTTATGTACTTCCGCATTGGTATTTAAAGGTACAAAGAAGGTGATACCGGTCTCTATTCCGCCGCGGGCACCGGTAATTTTCGTATAGCCCATACCATGCCGGCATTCATAGTTCTCCAGTTCCTTCTTCGCAGGTGCCCATCCCGGGGACCATACATCACCGCCGTCATTTATATAATAGTAGCGGCCGCCGCCCAAATCAAGCGGTACATTATTATAGCGATAACGGGTAATTCTCCTTAACTTAGCATCCTTATAAAAACTATAGCCGCCAGCTGTATTTGAGATCATCGAAAAATATTCCTGGGAGCCCAGGTAATTAATCCATGGATATGGTGTCTTCGGAGTTGTAATCACGTATTCTTTATTCCTATCATCAAAATAGCCATATTGCATTGTATACTTCCTCCCTAATCCTTTTGTTCAGTGATTTTATTATATTATACCTTCCTCGGCATTTCAACTTAAACTGATTTAAAAAAAGTGCTAAAAAGCAACTGTCTCCCCAAGATTGATATCACTTTTTTAACATATATTTAATAAGATTTTTCTTTTTTTATCGTATTTATTATGCTAAACTAATTACTAAGTGAACCGGAAGAAAAGTTTGCTTTATTATGAAGGAATTAAAAGAAATGAGGTTAATCATGCCTAAGAAAACCATGCTGGATGATAATGCAGAAATATATCAAATAAGAAAACCAAAAACAGAAAAAGAGAAGTTGCGTGAGCTCGAACCAAAAGAAAGATTCCATTACCTATGGGAATATTACCGGTTCCATGCGCTAGGCGTTGTTGTGGGAATTGCGATTATTATATATATTATCTACCAGATTGTAACCCCGAATATAGAAACCAGATTTTATGCCGCCTGGATCGATAACCCGATAGATGAAGCTACCATAGAAGAGGCACAGACCGATTTTGGTGAATATTTACAGCTAGATCCTGCACTAGAGCAGATAATCTTTAACACCTCTTTCTATTTTAATAGTTCTCCGGAATTTGTTGCCACTTCAAAGCAGGCATTTACCGCCTATGTTGCAGCCAGAGAAATCGATGTCATCATTGCTCCGGAATCAGAATTCCAAATCTATGCTCATAATGATTATATGGATAAACTGTCCGATCAGCTTCCCACAGATCTCTACAGCGCACTGACCGACTATTTCTATATCTCCGATACAGAAGATGACCCAAAAAAGAGCGTTTATGGAATTTACCTGTCCGATACCGAATTGTTCAAAAACCATGCAGTGAATACCGATCCCTATGTTTTGGGGATCATAGCAAACGGACAGCACAAAGAAACTTCCATTGAGTTTTTGCGATACCTGTTTAAACTATATCCGTAATCCCAATGCATGTGCCCACCGGGCGCATGCGACAATAATTCTCATGCGACAATAGGACGCATGAAAACTATTGTCGCACAAAGAAGGAGTACCCTGAACAATTGTCAGGATACTCCTTCTTT
>DOWG01000326.1:4756-5191 GCA_003519685.1 Lachnospiraceae bacterium | reverse complement strand
AAGAAGGGTCTGGTAACGGAGGAATTAAAGAATCTTCGTAATCTTTCCAATGAGGTAAAAAAAACTGCCGGCATGCAGGTGAATACTTTAAAAAATGAAATTGAGCAAGCGATTGTAGAGTATCAGAAGACTTTGGAGGAAAGAGAATACCAAAGGGAAATTGAGAGCGCCGAAGTGTATGACTATTCGATCCCTTCCGAGCAACCGACAGGTACACTTCATCCGATCACCATTGTTCAGAGGCAGATCGAAGACATTTTTAAGTCCATGGGCTTTATTATTGAGGATGGCTTAGAGATCCAGACGGAATATAACAACTTTGAAGCGGTAAATATTCCGAAGAATCATCCGGCAAGAGATATGCAGGATACCTATTATCTGGAGAATGGACAGCTTTTAAAGACCCATACCTCGGCGGCACAGAATACGATTATG
>DOWG01000326.1:0-4687 GCA_003519685.1 Lachnospiraceae bacterium | reverse complement strand
GGTGCTTTTAACGGAAGTATTTGAAAGAGACGTTAAGGTACGCCTGCGTCCCGGCTTCTTCCCCTTTGTGGAACCGGGTTTTGAACTTGATATTAACTGTGCGATCTGCGGCGGCAGCGGATGCCCGACCTGTAAGCAGTCCGGATGGTTAGAGTTATTGCCCTGCGGTATGATTCATCCCAATGTGCTTAAAATGGGCGGCATTGATCCGGAGAAATATACCGGCTTCGCCTTCGGTCTGGGACTTACCAGGCTTGCCATGATGAAATATAATATTAAGGACATTCGTTTGTTTAACAGCGGTAACTTAAAGCAGCTGAGACAGTTTGTAAAATAGCAGGGAAAAAGGAGGTTAAATAGTAATGTTTATATCAATGAATTGGATTTCAGAATTTACCGACCTGTCCGGTATTGATTTAAAGGAGTTAATCGGAAGATTTACCTTATCTACGGCAGAGGTTGAGGATATATATGAATTAGGAAGGGACATCAAGGATGTCGTTGTTGGAAAGATTGTTGAGATCAAGGATCATCCGAATTCGAAGAAGCTTCATCTGGTTAAGGTCGATATCGGCAGCGAGGTGGTAGACTGTGTATGCGGCGCTCCCAATATATTCGTTGGGGCAGTCGTTCCCTTTGCGAAGCTGGGCGGTCAGGTAGGCGAACTTAAGATCGAGGAAGTAAAGATTGCCGGAGTACCAAGCCGTGGTATGTGCTGCTCTGAGAAAGAGCTTGGAATCAGCGAAGATCATTCCGGACTTATGATACTGGAGGATAACTATCCGCTGGGTACGGATATTAAGGAATTCATGCAGATCGAGGATACGGTATTTGAAGTGGATAACAAATCCTTAACCAACCGCCCCGATCTCTGGGGACACTATGGGATTGCCAGAGAGATCTCCGTACTTACCAAGCGTCCGTTAAAGCCGTTGGATGTAGCGGATACCAGTATATTCAAGGATCTGTCACCGATTGATGTGAAGGTGGAGGATACCGATAAGACATTCCGCTACAGCTGTATTGCTGTTTCCAATGTTAAGGTTAAGAAGTCTCCGATCAATATGCGTATCCGGCTTACCTACTGCGGTATGCGACCGATCAACCTGCTTGCTGATTTAACCAACTATCTGATGATGGAGCTTGGTCAGCCGATGCATGCCTTTGATTACGGGAAGGTATCCAAAATACGTGTTAAAACCTTCCCTGAGCCGATTGATTTTCTGACCCTGGATGGAGTCGAGCGAAAGGTAGATACCAATACTTTAATGATCTGCGATGATAAAGAACCCATCTGTATCGCCGGAATTATGGGCGGCGAGCTTACCGAAATTACCGAGGAGACCGATTCGGTGCTTCTGGAATCGGCGAACTTCGATGGAACGAGCGTACGTAGGAGTGCGGTTCGTCTGGGACTTCGTACGGATGCCAGCTCCAGATATGAGAAAACATTGGATCCGGAGCTTACGATATCGGCAATCCGTCGTTTTATAAAGCTTCTTATGGAAATTGATCCCGGCGTGAAGGTCATGTCTTCCCTGACCGATTGCTATGTAAAGCATTATGATACAATTACGATTAACTTTGATAAGGCATATGTGGATAAATATACCGGGATCGATATCTCCTCTGACCGGATTGAGGAGACCTTAACAGGGCTTGGCTTTATCCTGACCCGGAACGGGGATTCCTTTACGGCAATCGTTCCGTCCTGGCGTGCAACCAAGGATGTTACCATGAAAGCGGATATTATCGAAGAAATTACCAGAATCTATGGCTATGACAATTTCGATGTCCATTCCACCAAGAGTCTTCTGATTCCGGTACGGCAAAGTGACAAGCGGGAGAATGAATACCATATGAAGCTGATGCTTGCACAGCGCTATGCCATGAACGAGGTTCACAGCTATATTTGGTACGAAAGCAAGCTGAACAAGGAGATGGGAATTGTTACGGAACCGAATATCCGTGTTATCAATTCGGTGACGGCGGAAAACGATACGGTCCGTTCTACGATCATTCCGAGCCTTCTTGGCTTTATCTATAAGAATGCCGATACCTATCCGGAGATGGGCATCTTTGAAATCGGCCGTGTTGCAGACGGATTAAAAGAAGACGGTCTGGCGAACGAGAGAAAGCGGCTTGGTCTTGTGATGGCAAGTAAGAAAATGAGTGAAAAAGAGGTTTACTTTAAGATAAAGGAAATCATCGAACAGCTGCTTCTTACCGCGAAGAACACCGTTCCATCCTTTACAGCTAAGGATACCGAGGGAAAATCAAACTATATTCATCCGGTAAACTGCACAAGCATTTTGTTAGAGGGGAGCGAGATCGGATATTTCTCGGTTCTCAATCCGAGAATAAGAAATAACATTGACAAGAAGTTAAATGTGGTATTTGCTGAGATTGATCTGGAACGGATGGAGCAGACGGCGGCGGAGCCTCTAAATTATAAAGAAGTCTCAAAATATCCCGGCGTAACGGTAGATTTAAGCCTTCTGGCAGATAAAACCATGCGCTATGAAGCAATTGAGGAAGCGATTCAGGGATACCCATGCGAATATCTGCAGGGATATCACCTGATCGATATCTTTGAGGATGAGAAGCTCCTGCCGGATAAAAAGAGCATCACCATCCGCTTTGAATTCGGCTCCATGGACCGTACTCTGGAGGGACAGGAAACCAATGCTATGGTGGAAGGACTTTTACAAACCCTGAAGGAAAAAGGACTCGAATTAAGATAATTTTAGCATAGAAAAACAGTTCTATTATTCAGGCTTTGAAGTATCATGATGAATATAGAACTGTTTTTGTATCAATTACCCGCATAGTTTATAATGCAGAGAACATGCTGAGCACTTTTTACCGTATAGAATGCAATTTCCTATACGGCAAAACAGAGTTTGTGTCTAACGCGGCATCCACAAACTCTGTGATACACAAAAAGCCGCGCGGAAAGAGGGGGAAAATGCTGCAGCATAAGGGAACGAATTCGATTGAAACGCTCCGTTTACTTCTAAGAAGATTTGAAAAGAGCGATGCAAAGGATATGTTTCATAACTGGGCCGGTGATCCGGAGGTTTGTAAATACCTTTCCTGGGGACCCCATAAGAATATCGGAGTAACCCAAATCCGCATTGACAGCTGGAGGAATCAATATAACTATGAGGATACTTATGTCTGGGCGATTGAATTAAAAAGCATTCATCAGCCGATTGGTTCCATCAGCGTAGAAATCAGCGACGATAAAGCAAAAACCTGCGAGATCGGGTATTGTCTTAGCAGGCCGTATTGGAATCAGGGAATTATGACAGAAGCACTGAGAACCGTGATGCGCTATTTATTCTATGAAATCGGGTATGAAAAAATTATTGCCAAGCATGATGTTTTGAATCCGGCTTCCGGAATGGTCATGCAGAAAGCCGGAATGAAGTTTGAAAAAGTATTGTACCAGGTGAGCAGACGAAGGGACGGAACGCTTTGTGACTGCGCGGTATATGCAAAGAATATCTGGGAGGATTGACATTGACTTTTCAAATGGACCCGGTTGTATTATAATTTATTTACCGGCAAAAAGTATTTTTAAGATAATATTGTTCATCATAATAAATAGATACCGCCGATGGCTTTTGCCGATTCAATCATTTATGACAGAAAAATTGGTTCATCGATTCGCCTTGTCCGCTTATACGGATGGGAAGGAAGATGGAAAACAGATGAGAAACATAGGAGAAAAGTGTGGAGAATGTTGATTTTCCACACGCAATTTTGCAGAAAGGCATGGTTTTATATGTTAAAAGAATTTAAAAAGTTTGCCTTAAGGGGGAATATGATTGATCTTGCCGTAGGTATTATTATCGGCGGCGCATTTACCTCTATTGTAAACTCTCTGGTAAATGATATCATTATGCCAATTCTAAGTATCTTTACCAGGAAGATTGATTTTACCAATTTGTTTATTACCTTAGACGGGAGTACTTATGACACTCTGGAAGCGGCGAAAAAGGCCGGTGCGGTTACCATTAATTACGGAGCATTTATTACCGGGATACTAAACTTCTTAATTATGGCTTTTGTCGTCTTTTTACTGGTACGCTGGATCAATCAGTTTAAGAAACCGGAACCGACCGCAGCGCCTGCAACAAAGCAGTGTCCGTACTGCTTTACTGAAATCAATATCAAAGCAACCAAGTGCCCTCACTGTACTGCAGATATTGAATAAAAACCGGCAGATATGCGGCGGCATTCCGGCACATGCTCCAATGACAAAGGAGATTAGGAGAAGAAAGATGCTACAACGATTTTATCCAAGAAGAACAGCAGAATCAGCTTATGTAATAGATTACGAAAAATTATACCGGGAAGGTTACCGGGGAATCCTATTTGACATTGACAATACACTTGTAAGGCATGGTGCCAATGCAAGCAAACGGGCAATTGCGCTGTTTGACCGGTTAAAGCGGATCGGTTTTCAATGCTGCCTGATATCAAATAATGAAGAGGAAAGGGTCCTGCGTTTTAACCGGGATATTGGCGTAAATTATATCTATAATGCTCATAAACCGTCGGGCAAAAATTATATTGCCGCAACAAAGATCATGGGGACCACGATAAAAAATACCATCTTTGTCGGGGATCAGCTGTTTACGGATGTCTATGGTGCAAATCGTGTCGGAATGATGACCTA
>DOWG01000143.1:12425-21854 GCA_003519685.1 Lachnospiraceae bacterium | reverse complement strand
TATTATGCATATTTCACATATTTTACGGATTATGCAACCATTATAGATGTGTTTTTACAATTTATGTCTATTCTATTCTCTGTTTTCTATGTAAATGCTATTGTTCAGCCTAAATTAATTCTTTTTCTTTATGAAACCGTTTTTATCCTTATCACTCATTGGTATAATTACTAAACATACATTGTATTACCTATCTAATATTATACTTGTGCACAAACAATTTTTCATCTCTTATCCCGTTTCAATTTAAACCTCTGTATTCTTCTGTACTTATCCCCTTACGTCTGCCCATTGCCATAGGAATTCCATAATCCGCCCCTTTTTCAACAAAACTCATTGCATATCTTTTATTTTCCATTCATATAATATTGAACCGTTTTTACGCCCGGCAAAACCTTTTAGGAAAAACAAATTATAAAACATGCGGGCTGCAGGCATAAAGCGCAACAGAGCTCAAAAAAGGTCAATGGTCTTCCTTCACACACTCTTTGAAAGACATATTCTTCTGTCTTTCAAAGAGTGCATTACAGGAAGATCACTGACCCTCTTGCAGCATCCACATTCGTTTTGCAACGATCCTTATTCTGTTCCTTGCTTTCGTCTTAAGCCTCTTTGATCAGCTTATCCTTCTTATAGATATGCTCTACCAGCCAGACTGCCAGAAAATCTACCAAATCCAGTAAGGTATCCTTCTGGTTCTCATCAATTTCCGAAGTATCAAATTCATCCATCTTCTCTATAAAATCATTGTGTGCTACCTTCTGTGACAATATTCTCTTATAGCCGATACTTTCCATGTACTCTTCCTCATGGGAGAAATGGTATTTGGTATATTCCTTTAATTCCTGAACCAAATGGAGAATGTAGTCATATTTATCCGGGATAAAATCATTTTTCAGCAGTTCATATGCTTCACCGGCAATTTCAAACAGTCTGGAATGCTCCTGATCAATAAATTCGATTCCGGTATAATACTCTGGTTTCATTTCATACATAGCAATCGCTCCTTTTCTTATGTAATAAAAGACTTTGTTAACGTATCTGATTCCTGTTGTTAAATCTAAGCTAAGTATAGCGAATCGTTCCATAAATTACAATATCCAATAGAAATTCCCAAAATGAATGTTTTATAAAATAGTTACTATTCACACCCGATATGATTTCGACAAATGTATCNNACCGACGAATGCAAATACTCCTTATCGGATATCATTTGTCGAAATCGTATGATAGATTTTGCCCAGGGTGTGAACAGTAACATAAAATAGTCTATTCATCCAGAATCACATCACATTTTAAAAACAAATGTCGCAATTTGGCGTTTACGGCATAATATATAGTAAGATTCCAAGTAATTTTTATTGGTTTCTTCTCCCTGTGATGGTATATCCATAACTTCAATCCAATTCACTTAATCTACGAATGATAACCGGTGTTAATTCATTAGGCAATTGCGGGACTTTCTATAGAATTCATTGTGTATGTATCCAGATACACGATAGCTGCAGAATCAGGGTTTCGCAATTGTCTAAATTCATAAATAATAATAAGGAGGAAGATTTATGTTAACCCAACATCTTTGCGATTATATCGGTGAGACCGTAACAATATTTACAACCAGCGGAGGCGCCTCCGGCTGCGGTTTTACCGGAGTATTATTAGATGTTAATTTCTGTTTTGTCCGGTTAATGACAGATATGGGAACAGCGCCGTCTAACCCGCTTGCTGAAAACATCTGCGGTGATCATCCGGATAACGCATTTTCCCATGGTTCCAAGGGTTGCGGCCAAATTGTACCGGATAGCGGGTCGCATTTCCGGTTAGGTTCTGTATGCGATATTCCGGTCTGTAAAATTGCATCCTTCTGCCACAATGCAGTTTGATCATAGGATGCAGAATGATAAAGTGTAATCTGACATTGTCTGATGATTCCACAACAGAGGAACAAAAAATCATAGTATAAAGCAGGATATCTCTTTTACAATCTTTAAAATTTTAATTAATTATAGGAGGAATTCATATGACGCTCTTTGGATGTAGTAATAATGGCAATTGTTCCGTCGCTTTCACAAGACACCTATGCAGATTTATCGGTGAAACCGTAACAATATTCACAACCTCCGGCGGCGTTTCCGGCTGTGGCTTTACCGGTACGCTTCTTACCGTTAACTGCAACTTTGTTCGTATTGTAACCCATCAGGGAACTGCTCCTTCCAATCCGCTTGCAGAAAACATCTGCGGAGATTTCGATGATTGCAAGAAAGACATCGGTTTTGGTGCCCCGGGGATGGATCCCATGATGAAAAAACGCTTCCGCGTTGGCTCCGTATGCGACATTCCGATTGACCGCATCGTAGCCTTTTGCCATAATGCAGTATAATTATTGCAAATAATACGAAGACGAAAAATAGACCATCCACTTAAATGCTATGTTTCCCGCACTTTTCTGGATGGTCTTAATGTAAGCCTTTGCTCTCTTGCCTTTTTCAAATATGAGATACTATGATATCCATATTTCCTTTTAGATGACAGGTGCCGTAGCCGGAAGGAAGAATAAAATGGGCGCCTTTTTTGATTGGAGTCCCGTCAATTTCTCCAGAACCTTCGATTACGCTTACATTCAAAAAGGCATGATCCTGGTTAAAGTCATGTTCGCCATGGAGGCTGATTTTCTTCACGGTATAAAATGGACAGTGAATCAGTTCCTCCATGTTATAGGTTTCATCCCCCATGGAACTGCCGCCCACTTCCGCATCCACATGAGGACACTGAATAACATCAATGCTTTTATCGATGTGCAGCTCTCTTAATTTGCCGTGATCCAGTCTGTCATAATCATATAATCGATAGGTCACATCACTACTCTGCTGTGTCTCAAGGATCAAGGTTCCGGCTTTGATTGCATGAACCGTTCCCGGATTGATCTGAAAGAAATCACCCTTTTTGATCGACCTTACGTTAATAAGATCCTTCCATCTCTTCTCTGCAATCATCTGCTTCAGTTCTTCCTTATCCTTTGCATTATGCCCTACAACAATTTTGCCATCCTCGTCACAGTCCAGGATATACCAGCACTCTGTCTTGCCAAGTGCTCCGTTTTCATTTACCCTGGCATATGCATCATCCGGGTGTACCTGAATACTTAAATCCGCTTTTGCATCAATTATTTTGATTAGTAAAGGGAAAACCTCTCCTTTTACATTGCCGAACAGCTCCCTGTGGTTGTCCCAGAGCCAGCTTAATGTCTTCCCTGCATATGCGCCGTTTGCAATGGTGCAGTCCCCATTTTTATGAGCACTGATTGCCCAGCACTCTCCGGTGTGATCGGTTGGTATATCATATCCATATACGGATTTTAATTTAGTTCCGCCCCAAATTGCTGATTTAAAAACCGGTTCTAAAAAAATAATATCTTTCATTCCTACCTCTTTCCTGTCACATACTCTCTACGCCCATGCTTTCTGGGCATAAATCCTGAAGAATAGCTGCTTTTGCTATTCTTGTAATGGCTCGCAGGTTTTTCGCGAGACTATGCGCATCCTTTCTAATATTCTAAATAAGACCGGTTTATTTGTCAATGTTTTTCCTTCCTGTATAAAATGAACAACCTGTCTTTCAAACAGTGTACTACAGGAAAATCACAGACCCTCTTCTATTCTTCCCATTCACCTTGCAACGGACTCCACAATTGCAACAGCTTACAATATTATCTAGAAATCAGATATTTCACTGATCAGCTTTGGCTTTGCAGGTGTCTCTTCAGAGGAATTGATCTTTTTCTCCATAATCATGACATCACGCCATTTTCCCAGCTTATAGCCGGCATGCTCTAGAATACCAACCTTTCGAAATCCAAATTTCTTATGCAGCGCTTCACTTCGTTCATTGGGATAGCCAATAACTGCATAAATATTATAATACCCCAGTCGGTAGGCCAAGTCAAAAAGCTTCGTATAAAGCATTGACGCAATACCGGCTCCATGAAATCCATCCTTCACATAGATCGAGCATTCGCAGTCCCAATCATAGGACGCTCGTTCCCGGAACCTGGAACAATACGCATACCCAACAATGTGCCCCTCCGTCTCACATACCACCCAGGGATACTTTGATTGAATCTTTTCCATTCGTTTCTTAAGATCTTCGAGGGAAATTGGTTCACTCTCAAATGTAATTGCAGTATCAAGAATATACGGCGTATAGATATCCAGAATCTCAGCCGCATCCGCCAGAGTAGCTTTTCGAATAATAAAGTCCTTCACCAAATCATCCTCCTAAGTAAATAGAATCATCATAGGCAATACTAATTATCTTTAATATTATACTTAACAGAGTGAATATGCAATCTATTTTTCTGAAAACGAATCCATCTGTAGGGGGCTTACACCGATTGGCGCGGTCCGGCTTCGCTGGACACACGGCGCACTAAAAAATACGCCTCACTGGGTTTAAATCAGTAAGGCGTATCTTATGAGAATTCGGAAAGAATCGCTGATTTACCAGGCTTTTAGTAATGCTTCCACATTTTCTAATGATACATCTCTATTAATCTCACTTTGACCAATCAAACCACCACCGTTTACTTGAAGATACTTTTTCATTATATCGGCGCATTCTTGTATTTCTTCTGGTGTTCCATTTGGTAGCGTATTTTGACGGCTGATTTCACCCCAGAATGTAATTTGTCCAGCATATTTTTCAGCTACATTTTCTACACCCATACACCATAATTGAGAATTAATAGCATCTACACCTAATTCGATAAATTCAGGATACAAATCCATAATATATCCATCACTATGAAAAAAGACTTTTTTTCCTGCTGCTTTTATCTTATCAATCAGTTCTTGATATAATGGTTTAAATAATCTTTTCCAACATTCTGGGGATACTAAAAGACTTCTCTGACTCCCCCAATCATCTCCAAAAGCCATTGCATCAATATCCATCTCTAACCACTTATCTACATAAATGCGTTCAAACTTCATGACATGTTCCATTAAAGTAAATAATTCCTCTTCTTCTAATGCGATATCACAATATAAATTTTCTGTTCCTCTTAGGAATTGCATTCTTTCGAAGAGACTGATCCAACCACCAATTACAAACTTATCCTTATCTCTGGCTTCCTGAATCTTTTTTNNGGCTCATAAGTATCTACTTCATCATAAGTTTTAAATACCGGATTTTTTACTTCTCCAATAACTCCAGCCTGTAAGTTTGTCCATAGGCTTCCCCATGGATCCATATATTGTCCAACCTGATAATACTCTGGGGTAAAACCGTGATCAAAAGGACCTACCATGGATGCAATATCTACTTCAAATCGATTGCATATATCCTCTAAATCTTCTCCATATTTCATCCTGGCCGCTGGTAAAATCCAAATATCTTTCGGAATTCGATCTGGGCTTTTAAATTCTAATGCTGCTAAAACTCTTTCTTTACTAGTCATATTAACATCTCCTCATTTTTACCGTCAGTTTTCTTTACCTTGTTTCTTTAATTGAATTGTATTAGCAAGTACTGCTGCAAGAATCAAACCACCACGAACAATATATTGAACATAATCACTTATGTTCATTAAAGTCATACCATTTAATAATACTCCCAGGAATATTATACCCACAAAAGTACCTCGTACTTTACCAATACCACCATTCATACTTGCACCACCGATAATAACAGAAGCAATAACGTCCATTTCCCAGCCCTTTCCAAAGTTGTGTGCAGCTGACATAACTTGAGAAGAGCACATAATTCCGCCTACAGCTGCTAATACTTGCACTGCAATCATAACTAAAATTTTTACTTTTTNNCGTCCAAAAGATGTATAAGTAATATTAGCATGCCTATTAAAACTTTACAATCTTATTTATAGATTCCTTCTTCTCTCCATATTTTGTGCATTAATTCATATCGATCTAATCCAAGACCTGTATACACACAATTGGATGTGGAAAAGATGTAACCATAGCCTGGCATACCTTCCCTTAGAGATCTGCGTACATCCTCAATTAACTCTTCTTCCGTACCGGTTTGCATTAAGCCACAATTAACATTACCAATCAAACATACTTTATCACCATATAATTTTTTTGCTTCCTTCAAATCAACTCCAGCCTGTGGATCTAAAGAATGCACTGCATCCGGCCTACAGTCTACAATCATGTCTAAGATTGGCATCACATTACCATCGGTATGCTTAATTGTATAAAATCCATTTTCTCTGTAGTATGATAAAATATCTTTTAAATATGGCTGCACAAACTCAGCAAACATTTCTCTGCTATAGAATGGATTCGCATTAAAGCAATAATCAGAACATAATGCATATCCGTCCAACAATCCCGGATGTTTTTTCATCTCATCACATAGTTTAACAGCAAAGTCAAACTGTTTCTTTGTAGATTCATGAACTAATTCTGGTTCTTCATACATCATAGTTGCAAAATCCATCATAGTATCTCCCGTTGGAATAGGATGCGTTGGATCACCGTGAATCATAAAAAAATATTTATCTCCTGAAATATCCCGGATGGTTTCTAAAATACGTCTTGTAGATTCTATATCATCCGGCATCTCTCCAATAGGACTTGGATTTGGATGCACAAAGATTGCACTATGATTATATTTCTCTGCAATTTCAATATAAGCTCTTGCCATATCTTCTAAATGTAGTTTTTGTTCGCTCGCACTCATCTGATACCACTGTGAATATTCCCTATGGGTTGGATGTACTCTTCCAATGGATTCCATGGTTAAAAAGAATACTAATTCAAAATGTGGTACATGCCCTTCTATCTTTTCTCGGCGTAAGGCTTTCGCAAATTTTTCTCTTGGCGTCATACCGTTTCCCTCCTTAAAACTTTGTTATATTTTTATAGTTTTGTTGCCTAACCTCAACCATATATATTGACTTTTTACAATTAATATTATATGGTTATTTAAATTGTATTACAATATGTTTATATACGCCGTATAAAATTAAANNATTAATTGGATTGATAAATATTATATTTCAAAATACCGCATCGTATTAACCAATGAACAACTACAAATACCTGGATTAAGAACGTTTGGAAATCATATTATGACAAGCGCAGTTGCTCCACTTCCAAATCATTATCATGAGGATTGTTTCGAATTTACTTTTATACTAAAAGGTGCAATTTCTTTTTCTGTGGAAGGTACGGATTATAAAATTTCTGGGAACGATGTTTTTATGACCAAACCCAATGAAATACATAGCACTGATTTAACTCCTCTTTCTGCCGGTGAAATTATATGGTTTCAATTAGATACGAAAGATCCTCATAACTTTTTATTTCTAAGCGATGAAGCAGCGAATGATTTAATTAGTAGATTAAAAAGAATTAATTGTCATGTCATTAAAATAGGACATAATACACTCCATGATAACATAAAAACGGCTTGGAAGTTTTCTACTGAATTAGAAAGAAGGTTCTTAACAGCCAATTATATAACACTTACTCTATACAATTTAATCGAATATGCAAACCAAGTTCAATTTAAACTGACTCCTGATATAGGAAAAGCCATCGATTATATTTTGAATCATATTAATCTTGAACTTTCCTTAGATGAAATCGCTAAAATTTCTTTTTTATCAACATCACAATTTAAACAAAAATTTAAAATGCAAATGGGAATCACTCCAAGACATTTTATTAATTTACTTAAGATAGACTTATCAAAAGAAATGCTGAAGGAAGGACGATCCGTTACAGAGGTTGCTATGGCACTTGGCTTTAGTTCCAGCAGCTATTTTTCCGTAGTGTTTCGGAGGTACAATGCCTGTAGCCCTTCTGAATATTTGAAGCATAAACAACATATTGTACCTGAGTATTTTAGGAAATGAAGATAGTGTTTGAAGAAAGGCAGGATTATTCTGATGTTAATATTTGAAAACCAATTAAATAATCATATGGAGTTTCCTGTCGAAGCATTTATTCAGGATAACTCCATACAAGAAGTATCTGTACCCGAGCATTGGCACGAATGTTTTGAGCTGCTTTATATTTTAGAAGGGGAAGCTTTACAAAGAGTCAACGCAAATACCTTTGAAGTAAAAAGCGGTGATTTTCTTTTCTTATACAATGGAGATATCCACGCCACATATTGCTCTAACAATGTAAAAACCCGTATCTTTGTATTAAAGTTCATGCCTTCCGTAATACATTCCGACTTCTTAAATACATATGGTTCAAAATATTTAATACCCTTTCTTTCCCCTGATTATTCCATATCGCATTTAACAGATGTTCAAAAGAGTATTATACAGAAATTATTTTCACAGATTGAATCAGAAATAGTTACTGAGAATTCTGGTTATCAATTATTTGTTCGAGGGTATATTTTACAATTGTTAGGATTCTTAACTCGGGAAGAAATTGTTTTACCTTTTATAAATTCTCATACCTATGCAGAAAATAAAAATTTAGAATCAATATTAGCCTATATAGAGACTAATTTTAATAAAGATTTGAATTTAGGAGATATTTCCATGATATCAAATATGAATTATTCTTACACTTCTCGTTATTTTAAGCAAATAACAGGCAAGAACTTCAAACAATATTTAGATTACGTTCGTATCGCCGAGGTGAATCGATTACTCTTTGAAACGGACCATACCATTACGGAAATTGCAAATTTATGCGGCTTTTCCTCTTCTCAGACTTTATGCAGAACCTATAAAAGACTTATGGGAATTTCACCTTCTAAAATGCGTAACCAACCGATACAAAATTAATCATATTTGATTGGAATGTCATAAGTCATATAAAATCAATGAACATGAATAGGAGCGCANNCAAAACCTTAAAATGACTTATGATACTCATGTCATATTGATTAAGGTAAAAAAGTGTTAAATATAGGTCAAAAAGCAAATCGCAGTCGCTATCCTTTTTTGTTATAATAGAATAAAAAATAAAATGAAAGAAGGTATTCTATCATGGCTTTTGAACCCAATTATCAACATATCGTAGATGCTGCATATAATAGAGAATCGAAACGGCTTCCCTTATATGAACATATTGTTTCTTCTGATAAAATCGGAGAAATCATCGGAAAAGACATTACTTCCCTATTAAATGGAGATGATTCAGACATTAATGAATTTTTCCGTCTTTACTGTAATTTTTTTAAGGATTATGGTTATGATGTCGTTCCTTTTGAATGTTGTATTGGAGAGGTTATGCCAGGCAGCGGGGCTTTGAGCAATAGCAGAATAACTCCGATTATTCAATCTCGAGAGGACTTTGAAGCATATCCTTGGGATAATATACCTGACTATTATTTTAATAAGAACAGCAAATATTTTAATGCACTTAGAAACAACATGCCGGCGGGTATGAAGGCAGTTGGCGGTGTTGGAAATGGTATTTTTGAATGTGTACAGGA
>DOWG01000143.1:1569-12336 GCA_003519685.1 Lachnospiraceae bacterium | reverse complement strand
CGCACACATATTCTTCCACAGTATAAACCTATTATCAATTTAGTTCATTCCTATAATAAGCCATTTTTACTACATTCCTGTGGTAAAATATTTAATGTAATGGATGATATTATTGCTTGCGGAATTAATGCAAAGCATTCTAATGAAGATCAAATTGCTCCTTTTCGCTACTGGGTAACCACATATGGTGATAAAATAGGTAACTTTGGTGGCATTGATATGAATGTGATCTGTACTGTTTCAAAAGCAGAGATGAAGGAATATATCCAAGATGTAATTAAAACCTGCAGTGGTCACGGTGGTTTTGCTTTTGGTACTGGTAACTCTATTCCAGATTATGTACCGGCGGAAGGATATCTGAATATGATCGAGATTGTGAGAGAAATTAGNNCCCCTCAATCATGAGGGGAATTAGGGGGGTTTGTGCATCCTCCTCTACTTTCTCCCACAGCACTTTTTATACTTCTTTCCACTTCCACATGGACATGGATCATTAGGGTATATCTTCTCCGCTTTTACAACAGGTATCTGCTTTGGAGCTGTGAATTCATCAAAAATCTCATCTTCATCCATCTCCCAACTTCTGATTGATTCCTCAAATTTATCCAGTTGCTGCTGATACCACTCGCTCTCCTCATGTTTTCCAACATAGTTGGCTAATTGTTTTGCACGCATGAAAAGAGTGGAATTATCTACATTACAGGAAGCACCCCAGGTTACTCTTCTTATCACAGAGTATGCTTTTTCTGCATCTCCATTTTCAAAAAGAATCCAGCTAAAAGCATTTATTCCATTACTGTTCTGCGGATTCTCTGCCAGCCATTTTTCATAATAACAGAAGGCTTCATCCTTTTTGCCCTCATAGAAAAGTGAATCGCCTATTCCGCACTGGAAACAACTGTCATCCTCGTATTGCCAGTCAAACAACTCTATTATTTTTCGGCAAAATGCTATTCGCTCCTCATATTTTCTGGCATTACCAAGTTCCATCTCATAATCCTGAAGCCATGCATCTATTGCATAGACATAATCCAATTCTTCCATTAACCCAAGAAGTGGAATAACCTTTGATTGTTGTTCCATAATAGACTGAAATATTAACCATGCTTCTCCCCAAAAATTCAGCCCCTCTTCATATTTTTGCTCGTCAATACACTCATATCCATTCTGTACAAGCTTATCCCATTCATCCCATTCTGTTTTTATATGATGATTATCCTCAAAATCAAGACTTTGCTGAAGCATTTCCTCAAGACTCTTTTGATATCTTGCTTCATCGAATGATTTTCCTGCCTTAAGAATATCATAGATTTCAGTTAATGCTACTGCACCTATTTTGTCCTTTGCCTCTGACTTTGAATAACCGGCATCCAGCAGTTTTTCATAAATATTTTTTGTGCAAGGCGGATTATTTACCTTTAACTGGTTATCAACTACTTCTAATATCGTTTTCTTTAACCGTAAATTTGCCATTGTTTTATCTCCTACAACTTTCCAATATTAACGTATTTACTTTACGTACAGATACCAAACATCACCAACTGCTGTTTTTCCAAATGCAGTAGCAGCTTCAAGTATCCCCGTATCGCAATCAAGCATTTTTCTGCTGCTTTCTGCTGTTCTGGATACAGTTCACCAGCAAAAGGTACCGATATATTCACTTTTTTCAATATTT
This sequence comes from Lachnospiraceae bacterium, assembly GCA_003519685.1. Lineage (GTDB taxonomy): Bacteria > Bacillota > Clostridia > Lachnospirales > Lachnospiraceae > Mobilitalea. The sequence continues at coordinate 10,661 of DOWG01000143.1, read as the reverse complement.
TAACTCATATTTTTCAACACTTTGTGCTAAAATTTGCACCTACATGATTTAACATCATTGTTCAAATTTAATCATTTTTAAAATATTCCGTATCACTCGTACTTCCTTCTGATCTTAAAATACCCACTTCACACAATCTATTAAGATAACGTTTTACAGATGATTCTGATTTCCCTGTAAGTTCTCTTCCAATTTTATTCGTTATCCTATCATGTTCCTCCATATATTCTAATATCGAAATAAAACGTTTTATTTCTCGTTCGCTCAAAACTTCGGTCACACTTCGGTCACTATTTTTGACCGAAGTTTTTTCAGTATCTCCTATAGGCAATAACTTTAAGTATTTATCGCAAGCCTTACAAAGAACCATAATTCCATCTTCGCTAATATCATATTCCGGTAATGGCCCATCATACTTTTCACAAGCTTCTTTGATTTTATCAAATCCACGTCCCCATGCCTCAATCATACCACTCTTAAAAAAGATATCAGCAAGCTTTGGATTGTATGGCTTTGAAGAATGTTTTTGAAATAGTTTTTCGGTGGATGTTAAGTTCGTAGGCATAACACCATCACCGATTTACTCCTTGACGGATGTTACTCCCTGCCTTATATAATCCTCCTCGTCTAACTCATTAAGAACATCGAAATCATAACCTTGGAGGATAAGATCAGAGCTATAAAAGTGGAACAGCCGGAAGGAAAGATGGTAGCTATGCAGGAATTGGTTCCGGGTCTAAGAACTACGCAGCAACCAACCCGGATTTAATGAAACGTGTGGAAGAAGATATTACAAGCTTTTTGGCAGCAAACTCTTCCGCAAAAAAAGAAAATATTCCAACCGATTTGCTGACAGCTTCCGGCTCAGGTCTTGATCCCCATATCAGTCCCGAATTTACCAGAGTACAAATTCCGGCGCTAGTGGACGCAACAGGATTATCAGAAGATACCCTCAATGAAATTGTGAAGGAGCTGGGACTTATCTCCAGCGAGGATTAATGATTAGAAATTACTTAAAATGTCTGGATAAAAACAAGGTAGCCTTGAGGAACAGTAGAGATATTGTTCTTAATTCAAGAGTTCTCCGTAGGAGAACTTTCCTATTAAAAAATTAAAAACACCCGCAGGTTTCCTGCGGGTGTTTTGATAAAAAGGAAATATTTGATTATTTTGTAACCTTATGACAAGCTACCAGATGTCCCTGCTTCATCTCCAATACAGGTTTCTCCTGTCTGCAGATGTCCATAACATAAGGACAGCGTCCTGCAAACGGGCATCCCTTTGGCGTATTGATCGGGCTTGGAACATCACCGGTTAAGATCTGTCTCTGTTTCTGTGCTTCCTTATCCGGATCCGGAATTGGAACCGCGGATAAAAGAGCCTGCGAATACGGATGTAATGTATTCCCATAGAGTTCTTTACTGGTCGCCAGTTCTACGATATTACCAAGGTACATAACGGCAATACGGTCACTGATATATTTAACAATATTTAAGTCATGCGCAATGAACAGGTAGGTCAGATTCAGCTTCTTCTGAAGGTCATGCAGCAGGTTGATAATCTGGGACTGAATGGATACGTCCAATGCAGAGATTGGTTCATCGCATACGATGAATTCCGGTTCAATCGCCAATGCTCTTGCAATTCCGATACGCTGACGCTGGCCGCCGGAGAATTCATGAGCAAAACGATTCGCATGCTCTTTGTTCAGACCAACCAACTCAAGAAGTTCATAAACTCTTTCCCTGCGTTTCTTCCTGTCATACATCTTATGAATGATCATACCTTCTTCAATAATATCGGCAACTGTCATTCTGGGGTCAAGAGAAGAGTAAGGATCCTGGAAGATGATCTGCGCCATTTTCGAATAGGAAAAGAGCGTTTTCTTATTAATCTCCATCGGCTTACCATCGGCCGTATGATAGATAATGGTTCCCTTGGTCGGATGATAGATACCGATCAGAGTTTTACCAAACGTAGATTTACCGCAACCGGATTCACCTACCAGACCTAAGGTTTCTCCCCTGTAAATATCAATATTGACTTCATTCACCGCCTTTAAGGTTCCTTCGGATACCTTAAAGTACTTGGATACCTTCTTTATCTCTACTAATTTCGTTGCATCTGTTCGATCTGCCATCATTTATCACCTCCGACCCGTGCACCCGGACAATCCTCATGTAACAGCCAACAGGAGGCAGCATGATTCTCAGCCACCTTAAATTGTCCCGGCAGCTCCTCATGACATATCTTCATGCAGTTTTCGCATCTGCTTGCAAAACCACATCCCACCGGAGGATTTAACAAGTCCGGAGGCGTACCGGCAATCGATACCAGGCGGACGCTTCGATCCATATCCATTGTCGGAAGGCTCTTAAGCAATGCCTTCGTATAAGGATGGGAAGGATGATAGAAGATGTCCTTTGCCATTCCTGTCTCTACAATCTTACCGGCATACATAACCGCTACCCGGTCTGCCATACTTGCTACGACACCAAGGTCATGCGTAATCAGAATAATTGCTGTATTGGTTTTCTCCTTAATCTCCCGGAGAAGCTCCATGATCTGCGCCTGGATCGTAACGTCCAGAGCAGTGGTCGGCTCATCCGCAATTAATAGCTTCGGCGCACAAGAAAGCGCCATCGCTATCATAACTCTTTGCCGCATACCACCGGAAAACTCATGCGGATACTGCTTAATTCTTTGCTCCGGATTCGGTATCTTAACCAGATTTAACAAACGAATTGCTTCCTTCATTGCTTCCTCTTTGGAAAGCTTCTGATGGTTCTTGATTGCCTCAACCAATTGTTTTCCGATCTGCATCGTAGGATTAAGGCATGTCATAGGATCCTGGAAAATCATGCTGACATCTTTACCACGGATCTCCCGCATCTGTTTCTCGGTTGCATGCACAATATCTTTATTATTTAATAAGATCTCTCCGCTTTTAATTCTTGCCGGGGGCATCGGATTAAGCTTCATGATTGTCTGCGCGGATACACTCTTGCCACAGCCGCTCTCGCCAACAACCGCCAGAACTTCGCCTTCCTCTAAATCAAAGCTGACACCGCGGACAGCCTGAACCTCACCGGCATAAGTATCGAAGGATACACGTAAGTCTTTTACTTCTAACACTTTACTCATCCCATTACCTCCTTAACTTAGGATCCAGAGAGTCACGCAAGCCATCACCCAGCAAGTTAAAGGACAGCATTGTTAAACTGATACATATTGCCGGAATAATTAACTGTGACGGATATATCTGGAACACTTTACTACCATCGTTCGCTAAGGTTCCCCAGCTGGCGATCGGGATCTGTACACCAAGTCCAATATAGCTTAAGAAGGCCTCCGTAAAGATAGCACCCGGAATCGCCAGCGTAATATTTACAATAACCACACTTAAGGTATTCGGAATTAAGTGCTTTAAAATAATTCTGCCTGGCTTAGCCCCCATTACTTTCGCTGCTACGACATAATCCTGTTGCTTTAAGCTCATTACCTGACCACGAACAAGTCTTGCCATACCGGTCCAACCAACGGCCGCGTAAGCAATAATCATGGTAACAACACCAGGCTCTAATACCATCATTAATAGAATAACAACAATCAAATATGGAATACCATTAATAACTTCAATAATTCTCATCATGACATTATCTACGGCTCCCCCAAGATATCCGGAAACACCTCCGTAGATGATACCGACAATAACATTTACAAATACCGCAGTAAAGGAAATGAGCAAGGAAATTCTTGCTCCGGACCAAACCCGGGTAAAAATATCACGGCCTAATTTATCCGTTCCAAAGATATGCAGATGTCCGTCAACAGGATCCTTAAATCCAACTCCTACACTGGTGTGAGAATAATGCTGTTCACTGATGGTATAAGGAGATAACGCCGGAACTACGATTGCTAATAATAAAATAAGGATGATAATCCACATGCTGATCATAGCAGCTTTATTCTTGGAAAGCCGGTGCATCGCATCCTTCCAATAACTCGTGGTAGGTCTTGTGATGCTTTCACTTTCATTCACGTTCGCACCGACCCATTCAAAACGGCTTTTATCAATTTTCTTTTTCTTTTCCATCGTCTTGTCCATTGTATCACTCCTTTCCTGTCGTTAGTTTAACACGGGGATCAATGAAGCCATAGGCGAGGTCGACTATCAGATTGGCAACCACAAGGAAGATACCATAGAATAAGGTAATTCCGGAAATCATGGTGTAGTCTTGATCCTGAATACTCATTACGAAAAACTTACCCATACCGGGTATGGAAAATATATTCTCTACTACGAACGCACCGGTAAGAACAGATGCTGCGATCGGCCCCAGAACAGTAATCACCGGCATAATTGCATTACGTACCGCATGCTTCCAAATAATCTTCTTCTGAGAAAGTCCTTTGGACTTTGCTGTCTTTATATAATCTTGACCTAAAACATCAAGCATACTTGTTCTCATTAATCTTGAAATGGTAGCTAAAGAACTAAAACTTAATGCAAAGGAAGGAAGTATTTTACTTGCGAAAGAATTCCACCCCGTAATCGGGAAGAATTTAGTTCCTGTCCACTGATAAAGTTTTAAACCAAAAAAATACTGTAATAATGACCCGACTATAAAACTGGGTACGGATACACCAATAATCGCAAAGATCATTGTAATACTATCCCACTTGGTACCTCTCTTTACAGCAGCAACAATACCGAGCAGTACACCCGTAATGGTGGCAAAGATAAGCGCCCGGATTCCTAAATCCAATGAATACGGAAATGCTTGTGAAATGATATCTGTTATAGGACGATTATACTTAATCGAAACGCCCAAATCCCCCTTAAATGCATTCGATATATATATAATCAATTGCTCTAAAACCGGTTTATCCAAACCATATTTTCTATTGAGTGCCTCCATGGTTGCTTCCGGTATTGCTTTCGCTCCGATAAAAGGATCGCCCGGTAACATACGCATCATGAAGAATGTTAATACTGTCAGGGTAAGTACCGTTAATAGCGCATAGAATAATCGCTTCCCAACATACTTAATCACATGCACTCCTCCTTTCCTTTTTACATATATAATATTCTTTCTCATCGGATGTCAATGCGATACCTGTGCCAGAATTGATATCCTATATTACTTTTTAAGATGCCTTTGTGTAAACTCAAAATTATTTTTCTGAAGCAATCACAGCCATTTTCCCAACAAAGTAATATAGGATGGCAATTCTAATTAGGTATCCTGTCACGTCCGAATTGATAATTGCTTTTCTATTATACAACAAAATCCTACAAATGTCCCGCGTTTTTTATTTGAAAATTATGTAATATAATGTATTTTTTAATCTGAACAAAAGTGAAGTGCGGGTTGCAGTCACAGCCCGCACTAATTTTTGTACGAATCCAATTGAAAACACGCAAAGCGTGTTTTCAATTGAATTAATTTTTAATTATGATTACTTCAATTTTACATTTCTAAAATTCATATCCTGGAATGCAGTTCTTACTACACCGGAAGCAATCTTATTACTGGTGACATAATCTCTGGATCTCCAATAGATCGGAGCGATCGGCAATTCATCCATTAACAGCTTCTCAACATCTGCCAAATATCCCATACGGGTAGCAGGATCCAGCTCTGTACGAACTTTATCCAGCAGCTCATCGTATGCTTCATTGGCAAAGCTCATATGGTTATTCCCATTACCAGTCTCAAACATATCAAGGTAGGTCATAGGATCGTTGTAGTCAGGGCCCCAGAGAGCGAATACCATGCAAAAGTCTTTGCTGGACATTCTAGCAAGTCTGGATTTGAACGGCATGTTCTCAACTTTAATATCAATACCAAGATTTACTCTTAACTGCTCCTGAACGAATGCTGCACTATCCACAGCGGCATCACTATCATCTGCGATTAAGGCAAGACTCACTGTATCAACACCAAGCTCATCCAAAGCTGTCGCATAGTATTCTTTTGCTTTTTCCGGATCAAAGACCGAAACCAACTCACCGACTTCGTTAGCAAAGCTATCATTCAGACCACTGATTGCAGGTGAGGTAAAGGAAGTGGCCGGCTTTGAATTATTCTTTAAGATTGCAGTAACAAAAGCCTGCTTATCTACCGCACAAGCGATCGCCTTACGAAGATTCTTATTCTGTAAGTACGGATCCTTTAAGTTGAACTCCAAGTAGGCGACGGCTCCATCATCATAGGTGTAGATTGGCTCTCCCTCTGCCTTTAGCATCTCAACCTGCTCACCATTTACACCAATCATATCAGCTTCACCGGCTTTGTAAGCGTTCAATGCAGCATTGGACTCTTTGATCATAACCATATTGATCTTTTGAAGAGATACATTGTCCGCATCCCAGTAATCCGGATTCTTCTCAAGAACAATCTTATTCTCATGCTCCCAGGAAGTCATTGTATATGCACCATTGTATACCATCTTATCTGCGTCGGTACCATAAGCGTCACCAAATTCATTGTAAGCTTTCTCGTTCAGCGGTGCAAATACGCCAAAAGCCAACTGGGAAACAAAGTATGCAGAGGGATTCTCCAGAGTTATCTCTAATTCATAATCAGAAACTGCCTTGAATCCCAGCTCGTCCTCACCGACTTCACCCTTGTAGAATTTCTCACCATTCTTAAATACATAGCCAAAATATGCATAGTCTGCAGCAAAATCCGGATTTAAGAGGGACTTCCAAGCAAATACAAAGTCATGAGCGGTAACCGGTTCGCCATTGGACCATTTCATATTATCACGAAGATAGAAATTATAAGTTAAACCATCATCACTTACTTTCCATTCTTTTGCAACACCGGGAATCGGTTGGTTGTCTGCATCCAGCATAACCAGATTCTCAATCACGTGACGGATCACGGTAAAGGATGTCGAATCCGTAGTTGTAACGGTAAACATCTCCGGTGGCTCGGCTGCAATGTTAACTGTAATTTCATTCTCCCCAGGAGTTCCCGGATATAAGGACTCTTTATTTTCTGTTTCTGTTTCTGCTCCGGTGTCGGTTTCAGTGTCACCGGAAGTACCATTCTCGGCATTACTTGGAGTACCGTCGTCCTTGCCTTTGGTACCGTTATCTTTGGAGCCACATGCAGTAAACATCATTACTGACATAGCCAAAACCAAAAGAACGGCAATCAGTTTCTTAGTTTTCATAAATATTCTCCTCCTTATTATTCTACAAGCGAATTAAATTCGACCTGCCTTCCGATATATAAAAAGGAAGTATGTTATGTATACTTCCTTAATATATCGTAATTATGAGTAATATAATATAACAAAAAAGCCGATAAGTCAATACAACAAAGCAAAAAAATTTTATTGGATTGCAGTGATAAACCCATTTCCCTTTAAAGCTTTAAACCGCTATAATATTACCATGTTTCTCCTGTCACTTTTTGCGGTACAAGACCGCCAGAAGCAGAGTTTATAGGATACGATCCGCTGCGGCCGTTGACGCAGGCACAGAATGCTATTTGAAACATATAATATGGGGTAAAGGAGTGAAGTATATGTCAAGTCAATTCGATTATGGTATTTTCGGCGGCGTTCTCCGCCAGGTTCGCATAGCAGAAGCCTTACTACAGAAGGGTTACAAAGTCGCCGTCTATGGTCTTGTCCAATCGGTCAACCATGATAATTGCAGCGCTGTCCTGACCCTTCATGAATTATTTGAAAAGAGCAGTGTATTGATCGGCCCGATCCCCATGACCAGAGATCAGATTACGATCACAGCCAGCAACACAGCCTCCGATCTTACGATTGCTCATGTGGCTTATCTCTTAAAAAGCCATCATATCCTGATCGGAGGAAATATTCCCGCGCCTTTACTGGAGCTTTGCCATTCCAGGCAGATTCCTTTCTATGATCTGATGTCGGATGAGATAATCACAATAAAAAATGCCATAGCAACAGCGGAAGGTACCATTATGGAGGCAATTTCCTCCAGTGACTGCAATCTCCATGACAGCAACTGCCTGGTGCTCGGATATGGCCGCTGTGCAAAAGTTCTTGCGCAGAAGCTAAAAGGCTTAGATGCACGGGTCACGGTAGCCGCCCGTTCGAAAAAAGCTCTGGCGAACGCAGAAGCAGCCGGTCACGGGACTGTTCTTTTAGAGAATTTAAAATGCATCCTGCCTTCCTTCGCTTTTATCTTTAATACCATCCCTGCCCCGATCCTTGACCGGGACTGCCTGGAGCTTGTGGATCCGTCCGTTACCATAATCGATATTGCTTCCGCTCCCGGCGGAGTTGACTTTAACTATACGAAAGGCCATGACATCAATGCCAAGCTATGCCTCGGCCTTCCGGGGAAAATAGCAGCCAGAGCATCCGCCAATATTCTTGTTACTGAAATTCTTGCATATCTTAAAGAGAGAAGTGATTAAATGACCCTAGAAGGTAAAAATGTGGGCTTCGCCCTCACCGGATCATTTTGCACTTATGAAGATGTATTTAAAGAAATGGAGAACCTGATAAAGGAAGGAGCCAAGGTATATCCGATTTTTTCCGACCGGGCGAAGAAGATCGACAGCCGCTTCGGGAAAGCAAAGGACTTTCTAAAAAAAGCAAAAGAACTGACGGGAATCGATCCGGTAACGACAATTGCCGATGCCGAGCCGTTCGGCCCCAAAGGATTTCTAGATATTGTCATTGTAGCTCCCTGCACGGGAAATACGCTTGCGAAGCTGGCGAACGGCATTACTGACTCCCCCGTGCTTATGGCCGTGAAAGGCCACCTGCGGAATGTAAAACCGGTCGTCTTAGCAATCGCAACCAACGATGCCCTCGGTGCCAATCTAAAAAACATCGGGCTTTTAATGAATACAAAGAATTTCTATTTTGTGCCTTTTGGGCAGGACAATTATCAAAAGAAACCAAACTCCATGGTAGCTCATTATGACTTAATTCTTCCGACTGCCCGGGAAGCACTGGAGGGAAGGCAGATACAGCCGGTAACAAAAGCTCCCAGGTAACTCCATGCAGGAAGAACCCCCTCAAACTTACAGTATCGTTTCGGATTCCTCCGGAGCAATCTGTATTGTTTGAGTACATATCCC
>DOWG01000143.1:0-1551 GCA_003519685.1 Lachnospiraceae bacterium | reverse complement strand
TGGCTTCTCAAGCTCCACAATAGCAGACTTTTTCATAGGAATTCTGCAATTCTTGTTGTTACCGAACTCAACGATTACGACATCCTCCATAACATCGATAACCACGCCATAGAAACCGCCCGTCGTTAATACACTGTCCCCTATCGCCAGAGTGGAGAGCATTGCATCCAGCTGCTTCTGCTGTTTCTTCTGCGGACGGATCAGCATAAAGTATAATAAAAGTCCAAGAATTGCTACCTGCACTATAATCATTATCCAGGATCCGGTAGGTGAACCCGCTTCCGCAGTGTCTGCTAAAAGAATAAAATTACTCATTAATAAATTCCTCCTAAAATGTTTTTCTATAATTCAATGTTATTCGCAGTTAATCTTCGCTCCTAACAAATCCTTCTAATTTTTGCTTCTTATATTCCTGATAGCGATGGTCCCGTATGGCTTCCCGAATTTCCTCCATCATATGGTTGTAGAAATACAGATTGTGAAGAACCAGAAGACGCATGCCCAGCATTTCCTTTGCCTTAAGTAGATGTCTGATATATGCCCGGCTGTACATCTTACAAGTCGGACAGCCGCATTCCTTATCCAAAGGGCGCTCGTCCAATTCATACTTTGCATTCAGCAAATTCATCTTCCCCCGGTTGGTATATGCATTACCATGTCTGCCATTCCGAGAAGGATATACACAGTCAAAGAAATCTACTCCCCGCTCCACTGCCTCCAATATATTCTCCGGCGTACCGACACCCATTAAATATACCGGCTTCTCCAACGGGAGATAGGGGACGGTTTCCTCAATAATATGGTACATCTGGGCATGTGTTTCACCTACCGCAAGGCCCCCGATCGCATAGCCATTCAAATCCATTTCAGAGATAACCTTGGCATGCTCAATCCGGATGTCTTCAAAGGTCCCACCTTGATTAATACCAAACAGCATCTGTTCTTTATTGATGGTATCCTCCAGTTGATTGAGCCGTGTCAGCTCGGTTCGGCAGCGTTTCAGCCATCGGGTGGTTCTGTCTACGGAATTCTGCATATATTCCCTCGCTGCAGGGTAGGGCGGGCATTCATCGAATGCCATTGCAATCGTAGATGCCAGATTTGACTGAATCTGCATACTTTCTTCCGGTCCCATGAATATCTTCCTGCCGTCAATATGGGAATTAAAATGTACTCCCTCCTCCTCGATTTTCCGAAGCTTTGCCAGAGAAAANNCCCGGCCTTACATGCAGGTGATAGGTATTGGAAAGCTCCACCTGGGTTCCGATCTCCTGAAGATCCCTTGTTGATACCGCGCCTTTAATTGCTGCTGCCGTACCTACATTCATGAATACAGGAGTCTGTATTGTTCCATGAGGTGTTACAAATTCACCGCTCTTTGCACTATGATCCTGTGCGATTAATCTATACATCGTTTCCTTGCGCCTTTCTTTTTATGTCAAGAATCTACCATAACAAATGTCTGCCATAACAAATGTCTACCATAGCAATGTCTACTATTATACAAAAGACAAAAGTCTCTGTATAAAAATGCATACGTCACACAAATGT
>DOWG01000217.1 GCA_003519685.1 Lachnospiraceae bacterium | reverse complement strand
CAAAAAGAAAACAAAATTTTTTTAAAGCAGCATACTATTTACCGGCAATTGCTTCCGGTGTTGCTTTATCTTTCGTATGGAAATGGATCTATGATCCCCTTCCTACCGGGTTATTAAATAGAATCGTACATTTTTTTGGTGTTGAAAATCAGAACTGGCTGGGAAGTTCGAAAACCTCCATGCTGTCCTTGGTGCTTATGGCATTATTATCGAGTCATGGAACCAGTATTATCATATACATTGCAGCGCTATTAGGAATCGATAATACGTATTTTGAGTCCGCAGATATTGACGGGGCTACCTTTTTTCAAAAACTGCACTATATCGTACTTCCGCTTGTAAAACCAACGACCGTGTTTTTACTTATTACCGGTGTAATCGGGTCCTTCCAGGTTTTCCAGAATGCATATCTTATGACCGGCGGCGGACCGGATAACTCTACAACGATGGTAGGGTTATTAATATTTAATAATGCATTTACGTATTTTGATTATGGGCAGGCTTGTGCCCAGGCCCTGGTATTAACTGCAATCATAGCGCTGTTTACGTTTATTCAATTTAAAGTTACCGGTGACGGCGTAGAATACTAGAAGGGAGGATGAAATTATGGCCTTATATAAAAATTATAGTAAGAAAGAAAAGAAGAAACGTTATCTGCGGGATGGCATTATTATGCTTGTTCTATTACTATTGGCTATCACCACATTATTTCCAATCTATTATATGATTATTTCATCCTTCGGTGAACCGGTAGAAGCGGGAGCGGCCAGCTACTCCATTTTATTAAGGAATCCGACATTGAATTCCTATAAGTTCTTCTTCGATTATAGTAAGTATTCCTACCGATGGATTATGAACTCATTTATCGTAGCAGGTGTGGTAACGGTTACAAATGTATTATTTGCAACAACAGCCGGTTATGCATTTGCTAAATTACGTTTTGCAGGTAATAAAGTGATATTCTTTATCATATTAGTCGCCATGATGATACCTTATCAGGTTACCCAAGTACCATTATACATATTGGTTGTCAATGTATTAAAGGTGAAAGATACCTACTTTGCACTTGTAGCACCGAGCCTCGTGACGGCTTATAATATCTTTTTAGCGAAACAATTTATCGGGTCCTTACCCTCGGAGATTATTGAAGCAGCAAAAATCGAAGGATGCAGTCAACCGAAATTATTGGTAAAAATAATTATGCCTTTATCCAAAACCGTAATGGCGGTTATGGCAATAACGACTTTTATGGGCAGCTGGAATACTTTCTTCTGGCCGTTCTTAGTAACAAGTGAAGAGAAAATGCAGACAATCCAGGTCGGATTAAAGAACTTTAGCTTTGCAAATACGACTTACTTTGCACCGATGATGGCCGGCGCTACGGTATCCGCGTTACCAATGTTTATATTATTCTTCTCCCTGCAAAAGTATTTCTTAGAGGGTGTAACGGTCGGTGCGGTAAAAGGGTGACAGTTATAACTATTTGTGACAATATGAGAAGCAGCACGCGGAAGGAGGACGGTTATGTTCGAATATCTGCAGTCAAAAAAGACCAGAAGAATTGTCGGGCTGATGTCCGGAACTTCGGTGGATGGAATCGATGCCGCTTTGGTTGAGATAACCGGAGATCCTCTTTGTGGGGATATCAAATTATGTGCTTTTGAAAATAAACCTTATCCGGATCAGGTTAAGAATAAAATTATGCAATTATTTAATACCAAAGAAGCCAATGTAGAACAGGTTGGATATATGAATTTCCTGTTGGGAGAACTATATGCGAAAGCAGTATTTTCCGTTGTAAAAAAGGCGGGGCTTACGATATCCGATATTGATTTTGTAGGTTCGCATGGGCAGACGATTTATCATCATCCAGGGGTTTGTACCGGGAAGGGAGATACCTTTGGCTATACCGTTCAAATCGGTGAAGGTGCTGTGATTGCCGCAAGAACCGGAGTCCCCTGCGTTTCTGATTTTCGTGTCGCCGATATGGCGGTAGGCGGACAGGGAGCCCCTTTGGTACCTTTTACGGAATACTTGTTATATCGAAGAGAAAATCAGACGGTGCTGTTACAAAACATCGGAGGTATCGGTAATATTACGGTGCTTCCTGCCGGAGGTTCCATAGAAGATGTATATGCTTTTGATACCGGACCGGGTAATATGATTATGGATGGGTTAATGTCCCAATTTACATTCGGTTCTCAAAGCTTTGATGAAGGCGGGAAGATAGCAGGAGCGGGAATAGTCAATATAGAATTATTAAGTGAGATGTGCAGTAATCACTATTTTTTGGTGGAGCCGCCCAAATCAACAGGAAGAGAACTGTTTGGCAAGGAGTATTGTACTTGTCTTTATCACAAGATACGCGAAAGAAATATTTGTATGGAGGATGCCATTGCAACAGCGGCGGAATTTACCGCATGGTCCATTGAAGATTCTTATAAACGATTTATTATGCCGAAAGATCCTGCGGACCAACTGCTGATCGGCGGTGGCGGAAGTTATAATAAAACTTTAGTAAAAAGGATCAAAAATCGTATGGAACCGTGGGGAGTTCAGGTCCTTATTCAGGAAGAGATCGGACGAAGCAGCGATGCAAAAGAAGCGGTCGCATTTGCTATCTTAGCCGATTGCACCATGGCAGGTAAATATAATAATCTGCCCTCGGTGACCGGTGCCAAAAAGTCCGTAGTTATGGGCAAGATATCGCTGTAGCAAAGGGGAACAAGTAATTTGGACTTTAACAATTGGTGAAGTCGAAGGAAAGGAGAAATTAACGAATGCTTTCTATGACATTAAGAGAGAAAATAGGTCAGATGATTATGACAGGTTTTCCGGCTTGTAAGATTACAGCGGAATTGCTGGAGCTGATAAGCGAATATAAGATATCAAATATTATATTATTCTCACATAATTTAGAAAATGAACAGCAGATATATGAGCTTTGTAAGACGCTCGATGAAACGATAAGAGAGCATATCAATACACCTTCCTTTCTATCCATAGACCAGGAGGGTGGTGTCGTAAGACGTCTTCCGAAGGAAATGAATAATATACCGGGTGCCATGTTGATCGGAGCTACCGGTGACAAAGAGAATGCTTATCGTGCAGGAAAGATCACCGGGGAGGAACTAAAAGCGCTGGGAATCAATGTGGATCTTGCACCGGTTTTAGATGTAAATAGTAATCCGGATAACCCGGTTATCGGTGTCCGCTCTTATTCCAGCAACCCGGATATGGTTGCTGGGTTTGGCATTTCGATGATGAAAGGTCTGCAATCGGCCGGAGTCATGCCAGTAGTAAAGCATTTTCCCGGTCATGGGGACACGGCAGTGGATTCTCATCTGGGGCTTCCGGTAATTGATAAAGATATCGATCAATTGCTGAAATGTGAGCTTATCCCGTTTCGAAAGGCGATTGAGGAAGGTGTCCCATGCGTAATGAGTTCCCATATCTTATTTCCAAAGCTGGACAGTCAAAACCGGCCTGCGACCATGTCGAAATCCATTTTGACGGATTTATTAAGGAATCGGCTGGGCTTTCAAGGTATTATCATGACAGATTGTATGGAGATGGGAGCGATAAAAGATAATTATGGTACTGCTTATGGTGCCGTGGAAGCGATTAAAGCCGGTGCACAGATCGTTTGCATTTCCCATACGCCGGAATTAGTAAAAGAAGCGATTCACCAAATCGAACAGGCGGTTGAAAATGGGGAGATTGCCGTGGATTGGATTGATGCAGCGGTGGAAAACATATTGAAATATAAAAACAAATACAAGAATAATTATCAGAACAGCAATCCGGAACCTCTTTATTCGGAAAATTATAAAAGCCAAATAAAAGAAATGGTTGAGGCAGGAATAACAAAAGTATCCGGGGAAGAATTGCCGGAGGTAGGAGATAAAACTATTTTTATAAGCAGCTATGCGTATCAATCAACGCTGGCTTCCAGCGCAGTGAATAAACAGCTTCATTTTGCAGATTATATGGCAAAAGAGTTCCATGGAACTTCGATTGACG
>DOWG01000133.1 GCA_003519685.1 Lachnospiraceae bacterium | reverse complement strand
TTATTAGGGTGTGAACAGTAACTATTTCCGGATGCCGGTTGAATCATGACTGTAATTGGTGGCATATTTCTACTTCTTATCATAAAATCAGGACTTTCGCAAATGCAATATTTTATATTTTGCGAAAGTCCTGATTTTGACACTTTAATCTATTTAAAAATTAATATTCCCCTGGATGCCTCTTTCTTAACTCGGCTGCTCCTTCTGCCCGGTTGGTATTTTCTAACCGTAGCAGGTAATCATGTAGTTCCCCGCGGCAATGGGATGGACCGCCTTCCTTCATAACCTCCCATAGTGGATCTGTATTATAGTTCGATGACATCATATTGGTATCCTGCCAGTCAAGAAGCATTTTGGCTGCCCTAGCACATAGATCAGGTCTCTCTCTCACAAGATTATACTGCTCATACGGATCTTCCTTTACATTAAACAGCATTTCTCGTTCAATATTTGTGTGGAAGCCATCATGGTAGGTTCGTAGATACAAGAAATCATCAAAGCGTACCGAGCGCTGGCATACATGAGCCATTTGGGACAGCACCAGATAATCATGACCCTGTGTCGTACCATTTAAGATGGTATCTGCAAAACTGGTTCCATCCCAATTCGGTGAAGGAGATACCCCTAGTAGTTCTGCCATGGTAGGAGCTAGATCCAGGTTATAATGGAGCCCTACATCAACACCTTTTGCCCCGCCTGGCCATTTTACAATCATTGGAAGCCTGCAAGTTGGATAATCTGCTGTAGCATGTTCTCCATAGATTCCAAGCTCTCCAAAATTCTCTCCGTGATCCGCAGAAATTATAATAGCGGTGTTATTATAGATTCCCTTTTCTTTCAGCTTGCGGAATATTTGCCCGAGCATTTGGTCTGCATAAGCGACACCGCAATCATATCCATCAAAAATTCTTCTAAGCCCATCTTTATCTAATGCCTTTCCCGGTTGCCTTGGTAATTTCGGATTTTCAATATCATGGTACATATTAAATTCATTAAGACCATGAGGCCCTGTAAGTTTACAATGCTCCTGAAATACTTCATCCGTAATCCATTCCGGCAGAGGATCGTTTTCAAAAGGATTTCCAAAAGCAGCCGGGGTACGGTAAGGGGTATGCGGATCCCAAAGATGAAGGTGAAGATACCATTTATCATCGCTACTGTTCCGATCCAACCAATTGAGTGCTACAGGAATTACCTGTTCTGCAATTTCACCGCCTTGTTTCCCCACATTATAGATTTCATTAAATCCTGCGTTAAACCACCATGAGGAATGGCGTTCTGCAAATGTACTGATGGAAGCCGTGTGATAACCGGCCTTACGAAATACATTATGATAGTTAAAATCATCCATCTGATCGCGAAAAGCACGTGCCTTGCCAGTCAAACGACGATCCCCATTGGTTCCTGTATGTCCTACTGCTCCAGTATGTATACCAAACATTCCGCTGCTAAGTGCTGATCGGGAAGGTAGGCAGGGAGCATCAGAACAGTAATAGTTTTCTAACCGAATGCCTTCCTGTGCTACGGTATCTAAATTTGGAGTAGTGTTACGGTGATATCCATAGCATCCCATATGGTCTGCACGTAACGTGTCAATATCAATATAAAGAATATTCATTTTGGTCTCCTTTACTGTTACTGTTCACACCCCCAACAAAGTCTATGATTTTGACAAATGATATCCGATAAGGAGTATTTGCATTTGTCGAAATCATAGCATGATATACATGTCGGGTGTGAATAGTANNGTTAAAGAGTGCTATTCTCTAATTGTTGATCGGGGCACATGAGCCTCTTCTTAACAAAGAAGATTCATATATCAGATGTTTCGTTTGTCCATCTTTTAACATATCAAACAGAAGCTCCACACTGGAAAGCGCCATCTGTTCTGCCGGCTGTGAAATGGTATCCAGAGACGGATGAAAGTATTCCGCTTCTTCGATTCCATCAAAGCCTATGATCGAGATATCTTCCGGAATACGAAGCCCCCTGGACAATACTGCTTTTGCAGCTCCGATCGCTACGGTATCCGCAAACGCAAAAACCGCTGTCATATCCTTATTTTTCATCAGCAATTGATTCATCATCTTAAATCCAAAATCATAACCGGATGCTACGGAATAATCGGTTGCAACCAATGCCGGATCAAACGGAATCTTATGTTTTTCTAATGCCTGCAAATATCCCTTATGCCTTAAGGAGTTTGGTGTCATTTTATCCAATGGTGCATTATAAATAAAACCGATCCTTTTATGCCCCATGGATATCAAATATTCAACCGCTTTACATGCCTCTGCCTCATCATCGATACGAATACTGGAATAGCTGTCCAAAGGTACTTCCTTTCCTGCAGAAACCGTCAAAAAAACACATGGAATCTTTAAACGCTTAAGCTCATTCGCAGAATAATTGAAAGAACCTCCCATGATAATAACACCCTGGAGATTCTTATCCTGTGCTTCCTGAATTGCCATATCCAATTCGCTTTGCATATCATTTACATTTTGGATAAACAATTGATATCCTCTTAAGGCTACTTTTTGCTCAATCACATTGATCATTTTTTGAAAAAATGGATTGGCTATTGATTTTACCAGCAAAGCAACACTATTGGACTTCGTTGATTTTAAGTTTCTTGCACTATTATTGGGTATATAATTATATTCTGCTACCACCGACATAACCTTTTCCCTGGTCTTCGGACTTACCGGTCCGGAATTATTAATTACCCTGGATACCGTTGTGATACTTACTCCTGCAAGCTTAGCGATTTCTTTAATTGTAATATCCATATGTTTCACCCTATGCTTATCTATCCTACTGATCTATTGCGCTTAAATTAACTACCATTATACTATATTTTCCTCTTGTTGTCATCAAGATACTGATAGGGAGACTCGAAAAACGTCTCCCTATCATGGTATTGATCTATTTACCAACCGGTGTAAAATCCGCTAACTGAGATTTAACTTCCTCGATTACGGTATTAATACCCGCCTGCTCTAACTGCTTTCTATATTCTGCAACTGCTTCCACCGGATCCTGCGTTGTCTTTCCGAGCATTATCTGGGTACCAAGCTGTGCATTTACATTGGAGATTGCGGCAATTTCCGTTGTCACATTACCGGGATCAAAAATAAAGCCAACATACGGATTATCAATTGCAACCTTATTCCATTTTTCGTTTAATTCATAACGACGCGGATCTTCCGTTGCATATGGAATATTAAACCGGTCATTTCTGAGTGACCAGACTGCAAATCCGCCCGCATCCTTTTCCGGATCATAACCTGCCGGCTGTTTAGCCAGGCCATCCACGATCTCATATTGTCTGCCTTCTATTCCGTACTGGATCAATCGATAGTAAGATTCGTCCGTCATAAACTTCTCAATTGCCATCAACGCTCTTTCCGGATGTTTCGAGGTCGTACTGATTACGGTTGTATTTTCAACGCCCATCTTTCTCTTAATTTTGCCATTTTCCTCTGCAAAACACCAGAAATCCGTTTCTACACCCAACTTGTCATTAATCGAGCCATAGGTTCCGGACCAGTCTGCCATATGCGTTATATAGGAAGCAGATAAGCCATTTAAGAAATTATCCTTTGCACTCTGCTGAGAGGATAATACGTCTTTCGTCCAATATCCCTTATCTGCCCATTCACGCATTTTAACCGCAAATGCTTCAAATTCACCGGTAAAAGCAGGATGAAATACATCTGCATAATTCTCAGCACTGGAGGCTGCTAAGAACATTTCCGATGTAGAGATGCCCGGTGCCTCAGAAATCCAGGAGCCTGTCGTATCAATTAACAACCGGTACAGATCCATTGCCATGGCAGATGTACCATTCATCGGAACCATGTCGCCGGCCGCCAGTGCCGCATCCAGATAAGCTTCCATGGTTTCGATCGAATTCACTTCTGCTACTCCATACTTCTGAGCCAGATCACGGCGTGTAACAAAGCCGGATGGAGTGAACTCACTATATAGGGTAGGAACACCGTAGATTCTTCCGTTTACTTTGGCAGATGCCCAAACGCTCTCCGGAATTTCCGCTTTTAGAGTCGGAGCATACGTATCTAACATGTCAGTAATATCTACCGCTGCGCCCTGA
The DNA here is from genome assembly GCA_003519685.1 of Lachnospiraceae bacterium. Classification (GTDB taxonomy): domain Bacteria; phylum Bacillota; class Clostridia; order Lachnospirales; family Lachnospiraceae; genus Mobilitalea. The sequence continues at coordinate 6,096 of DOWG01000133.1, read as the reverse complement.
GTGGCAATTGTGCCATAGGGCATAACTGCATTGGGAGAGGCATGGGACATATCAAACTCTTCCCCGGAAGCAAACAGAAGCGGATATTTTGTTCCGATATCGCCCCAGTCGATGTACTTAACTTCAATGGTAGCGTTAATATCTGCTTTCAGCTTCTTGTTGATTTCAGCTAAAATGTCCTGATTTGCTACGCCTTCACCACCCCACAAATAGTAAATCAGCTTTACTTCCTCTGAGGTATCTACTTCAGAAACTTTCTCATCCGCAGCACTTCCACTTTTTGCATCCTCGTTTTTTGTTTCTCCCTTTGACGTATTGCCGGCTTCCCCTGCATTTTTGCCGCAACCTGCCAGGGAGCCGATGCAGAGCATCAGAGCAAGACCCAAAGCTAACCTTCTTTTTGCATTTTTCATAGTTTATTTCCTCCTCTTTTTTATAATCTAAATCGCTTATTATCTGCGATCAGTTATCCTTTCACCGCTCCAATGGTAAGTCCTGAAATAAAGTACCTTTGTACAAATGGGTATAATAGAATAATCGGACCGATGGCAACCACCGCCGTTGCCATTTTAATTGATTCGGAGGGCAGATCCACCGTATTTACAACCGCTCCCTGCTGAATTAATAATTGTATATTTGCCTGCGATACAATCTTTTGCAGGAAATACTGTAACGGGAACTTCGACGGTGTCTGAATATAAAGCATTGCATTATACCATTCATTCCAAAACCCCAGGGCAGAGAAAAGTCCGACGGTCGCCAAAGACGGCTTCGATAATGGCAAAAATATCTGCCAGTAGATCCGGAAGTCTCCGGCTCCATCAATCGCTGCCGATTCATATAAGGAATCGGGAATGGATTTCATAAAATTCTTCATCAGAAAAATGGACCATGCACTTACTACGCCGGGTAGTATCATTGCCAGGATATTATCCTTGAGCCCCAATTTAATCATTAAGATATAGCTCGGCACCAGACCTCCGCTGAACAAAGTAGTAAAATAGATGAAAAACGAAAACGCATTCCGATATTTAAAATTTCTTCTGCTCAGTACATAGCCCGCCATTGACATAATAAATAATGCACACACGGTACCGACAACGGTAATAAATATGGTTACGGTATAGGCATCAACTAATTTCGTAGGATTTCGAAGCAGAAATTCATATGCACTCGTTGTCAGTTCTTTTGGAAACAGCTTGTATCCCTCCGCCATAATTTCTTTTTCATTCATAAATGAAGATACGATCATAAGTACAAAAGGGAACAGGCAAATCAGTGCAAATAAGGTTATCACAAGATAGCAAATAATTCGAAATACAAAACCGTCTTTATTTTTTCTGACTGACATAACAACACCTCCTAAAACAATGCATAATCCGGTTCAATCTTCTTGACAATGCAGTTAATCGTAAGAACAAAAATCAAGCCAAACAAGGATTGGTAAAATCCTACCGCGGCACTTAAGGAGAAATTAAACTGCCCCACTAAGCTTCGGAATACATAGGTATCAATAATGTCCGTCTGAGGATACAATACCGAGTTATTGCCAATTAGATTATAGAATAGGTCAAAGGAGCCTTTCAGGATACCACCCAAACCAAAAAGGAGCAGCAATACTGCGGTCGGCTTTAATAGCGGAAGGGTAATGTAGCGGATTCGCTGCACCGCCTTTGCTCCATCCAGAGAAGCCGCTTCATAAATCTCATTGCTAATCCCTGTTATTGTCGCCAAATAAACAATCATTCCATAGCCGGTTCCCGACCAGATCTTAAAAGCAACGATTATGTATTTCCAGATCCCCTGATCCGAATAAAAATCATGACTTTCGAACCCTAGGGAATTCAATAAGGAATTAATAAACCCATGGTCAAAATTAAATAAGTTATAAGCAAAATACCCTACGATTACCATAGAAATGAAATACGGCAGCAGGATAACCGATTGAGATACCTTCTTATACCACTTGCTCCGAACTTCCGAAAGCATGATTGCCAGTATAATCTGAAATACATTCCCAATAATCAGAAAGGCAAGATTGTAAAGCAAGGTGTTTTTTGTAATATTCCATAGCTGTCCTGTCTTTACTAAAAACTCAAAATTCTTCAGNNTTCAAGTTATAATCCACAAATGCCACATAGGCACCGGGCATCGGGATATAACAGAATACAATGAAATAAATCAGGGCCGGAAGAAGCATAAGAAACAGTATCTTATTGCTTTTCAGCTCATGTCCAAAACTTTTAAAATGTTCTTTTACCTTTCCCATCCGTTCCATTCCTTTCTTAAGCTAGTTTATCGACTTTTCTTCGTTCTTTGCGTGCATAATTACTATGGGAACGTTTTCATTTCCGTGATTTATATAACTTATGACCATAAGTATAGCCGTCCGTTTTTTGTTTGTCAAGCCGTTTATTAACAATTTACAAATTTTTTGATTAATAAATTAGAGTTTCAAGTCTATTCTATTGACAGTTTACACAAAATGCAATATAATAATGTCGATTTTACTATGGTTTCAGGAAACGTTTTCATAACTGGATAAACCAGTAGATCCATCGCACTTAAGATGACTTTTCCACATAGAAAAACAGAAACCAACAGACCAGAAAGGAAACATATCTATGAAAGCTTATGAATCAAAGGAAGCTCGCCTTAAGTTAGCAAAAAGTCTTGCGCAGGAAGGTATTGTTTTATTAAAAAATGATAGTTGGATTCTTCCTATAAGGCAGGGAACTCCCCTTGCTGTATTTGGCCGCGCCCAGTTACAAACGATGATTGGGGGAAGCGGTTCCGGCTCCTCCGCTTCTAATGGTGCGGCCATTATTTTAGATGAACTTAAGAAAGCAGGACTAATACCAGATATTGGCTTAGAGAATTACTATCGTACGGAGCTATCAAAATCCCAGGCAAATGCACTAAGTGAAGAAGACGCTTCCGAAAGATTTGCAGATCTGGTAAACAGCGGAATGGTCTATGAAGTTTTTGGAAAATACACTCCCCCGGAGCCTGAATTTTCCGTACCGGGAGAACTTGCAGCTTCCATATCATCTGATGTTACCGCTCTCTGTGTCCTTGGCAGGGGCTCCGGCGGTGAAGAATGCGACCGCCGTATAAAAGAGGACTACTATTTAACCGAATCGGAGAAGCAAATGATCGGCCGGATTACGGATCATTTTGCTAATGTTGTACTGATACTGAATATCAACGGTTTTATTGATTTAAGCTGGACGCTTTCTTATCCTTCCGTGAAGGCCATTGTATATCTTGGAACGGCGGGAGAACAGGGCGCTGCTGCTCTGGCTGATATTTTAACCGGTAAGGTGTCCCCTTCCGGTAAGCTGGCAGCCACCATGGCATTAAGCTATGAAGATTATCCCTCTTCTCCATATTTTTTTACAAATAAGGATAAACCGGAAAGTATTTTAACCTATGATGACTATCATTTATCTCCGGAAGCAAATGGGAGCTTTGGTTTTGAAAAAAGTCCGGTAGCCTTATATCAGGAAGGTATCTATGTCGGCTACCGCTATTTTGATACTTTTCATAAGCCTATTTTATATCCCTTTGGTTACGGTTTATCCTATGCTGCTTTCGACCTCGAATTTCTGTGCTCCGACATACAGGAAGACGGATTAACGCTCGCCCTTCAAGTGATAAATACAAGCAGAGAGTTTTCGGGAAAAGAAGTCATTCAGATCTATGTCAGCGCACCGGAGGAAAATTTAGAAAAGCCGTACCAGGAGCTTCTTAACTATAGGAAGACAAAGTGCTTAGCTCCGGGAGAAAAGGAGCAGATTACGATCCCGCTTCCCTTCTCTGAATTGACCAGTTATGATGAAGAATCTGCTTCTTACCTCATTGAGGCCGGGGATTACTATATCCGCCTTGGCAATTCTTCCAGACACACGAAAATTATCGGTAAGATTACTGTCCCAGCTACGATTATCACCGCACGCTATAAAAACCGCATGTCGATCCGGCCGGAGAACAAAAACAAATTGCGCTTTTTAAAGAAGAAAACAGTATCTTCCTATACCTATTCCGGGGAAAATGAAGAGAAAGCGAACGCTCCCTGCCTTTATAAGCTCTGCCAGGAAAATATTCCTGTCCGTACCTTGAAGGAATATCAGGTTAATACATCCGAGACAGCTGTTCCTAGCGCACTTCCCGATGTGAAAAAAGGCAGTACAAATCTGGAAGACTTTATTGCACAGCTTTCTATAGAAGAATTAGCTGTACTTGTTAACGGTTATGGTCCCGGACTTCCTTTTGGGGGTATGGGTGGAAAATATCCCAATACCATTTCTTACGCAGACGGAGAAGACATTGCTGTCTCCACGCACCCGTCAGGCTCGGTTGGCTATGTATCTCCTGCCCTTCGAAAATATGGTATACCTTCTGTATTTTATAAAGACGGACCCGCCGGTGTGAATATGACCGCCTGGCCCACCGGCATGTCCATGGCTTGTACTTTTAATAAGGAATTGTTGTATGAATTTGGACACGCCTGCGGGACAGAGGCAGAGGAGCTTCAAGTAGACAGCTGGCTGGCTCCTGCTGTAAATATTCAAAGGAATCCCATCGGTGGAAGAAACTTTGAATATTATTCCGAAGATCCAAGGCATACCGGATACTGCGGGACCGCAATCACCCGGGGCGCAATGGATAATAACAAAATAACTACCTGCCCGAAGCATTTTGCTCTTAATGAACAGGAAACTTACCGCCGCGGAAGTCTTAAAAAGCATTATGATGCCTTGGATTCCATTATAGAAGAACGGGCAGCCCGGGAAATCTATCTAAAGCCTTTTGAAATGATTGTACGCAGCACAAACGTTTCTACAATCATGACCTCCTTCAATAAAATAAACGGAATCTTTGCCGCTCAGAACAAGGACTTATGCATAGGAATTTTAAGAGAGGAATGGGGCTATCAGGGAATGGTAGTAACCGACTGGGGTGATATGGACATCGTTGTGAATGGTGCAAATGCCGTTGCTTCCGGAAATGATATCATAATGCCCGGCGGACCCCCTGTGATCCAGCAGATACTAATCGGTTATAAGGAAGGCCGCTGCAGTTTATCCGATTTAAAGAAAGCTGCATATAATTTCTTGAATTTTGTTATCAAGAGCGGAAGTTTTGAACGTTTCACAAAAGAAACGGAAATCCTGTAATTTCTTATCTCCATACAAAAAAGGCAGCATTCTTTAGCTGCCTTTTTTGTCTTTCTATTACTTTTTGCATTACGCCTCAATCTCTGCGTCCGCATCCATAGCCGCGATCTCGTACTTCTCCAGGATAATCTTCTGAATCATTTCCCTTGTGTCCGAATTGATTGGATGAGCAATATCTCTGTACTCACCATCGCCGGCCTTTCTACTCGGCATAGCAATGAATAAGCCTTTATCACCTTCAATTACTTTGATATCGTGTACAACAAAGTCGTTATCAATCGTAATTGAAACAACAGCTTTCATCTTACCCTCCTTGCTTACCTTTCGTACTCGCACATCTGTGATTTGCATGGCATGGTCCCCCTTCTGTCATAATTTATCGTTAGTTAAATAGAAAAGTTATGTTTAACGCAAGTTAAGTTAATGATACTTTTCCTGCACTAATCCAATTTTATACTCCCATTTTCGAGCAGATATGTACTCATTTGATAAGTGTTGAGGTTATTATATCATATTACTTTAGAAATGTGAATAATATTTACGAATAAAATGTTAAATTCTGCATTTATTGTGGCATATTGAATAAGGTTATTTCATTATTCTTATTTTTCATCCGTTTTTTTTACTATTTTGCAATGAAACTAGCAACCTGCTCCCCCGGTAGGAATATAATTAGTATAGGCCACCGCATAAAGCCGATGTGTATATTCCTAGGGAATGAATTTTTTATTGTAATTTGTATCAAATAGGTTATAATAGCAGATAGTAAAATGTCACCTTAATAATGATTTGAATGTCAAAAGCCGATTTATTAATTAACTTCATCAATTTGCACAATTTATACATTGATAAGTAATAGGAAAACAAATTTCATTCGCAACACGTTCTCACTTGAATGAAGTACGTAATGGTACAT
>DOWG01000234.1:3014-5185 GCA_003519685.1 Lachnospiraceae bacterium | reverse complement strand
GCTCATATTCATTCCCCTTATACGTTTTTCCTTTATTATACATGTTTCAACAAAACATTTCCATCATATTACTTCTTTGTAAAATTTAAATTTTCATTTTTTTCGCTATCCAAGCAATAGGAAGCTTCCTTTTCTCATCACCAAACTCTACATTTATGTTGATATATGTGCCTGCATTTTTGTGGGAGAGAAGTACAACCTCCTTCTGACTTCTTTTGCTAAAGTCAGATCATTAATATCAGTGTTAAAAGATATACCAAAGAAATAAATGTTCTCCTGATTGCTATTATGCTTAATGTATTCCAGAACCTTTTGTGGTTTGCCTATAGATAAAACGGCTTTCACAGACACTTTCATAGAAAAAAGATACCGACTTACATGGATGCTAATTAAATTTCTTATCTTAGCATCCTCTTCGCAGATTACAATATTAAACATATTAATTTTTCCCCCAAATAACTACTATACATTTATACTTATCCCATTAAATAAATTTAGCCGAAACACCTTATCCAGCAGGTCTTCATTGCTAAATTCAAGTTAAAACTATGTAAATAAATCGTTAAAAATACTCAAGAAGAATTTGACTGGTTTCCTAAAAGGATTATATTATTGCCCCAAGTGTTAAATAACAGTAAAAGTAACATCATTTCTACATTCTTCACAAAATACTTTTCTTTCACTCACAACAATGCCTCCTTTCTGCTCTTTAAGGAATTTTGTCATTTCAGCCATTCACTGTTTCTGACTTGCAAATCCGGCATTTTTAGCTAGTGCAGTCTCTTTTTCATCCCTAAGCCGGTAAATCTCATCGGCAAGGATGGAATATCCTGATTGTTATTCGCCAGCTTGAGCAGTTTCCTCTGTATCACCCGATCTTTAATGTTTTTAAAACATCACCAATCCGCTCGCTGACTTTATGTACTTCCATTGTCTTCCACGCTTCTAACAACGGAATAAAATCCGCATCACCAGTACTTCTAATTTTCTCCAACACATCAAACACTACCTGCCTATTAACGTCTTTCATCTCAAATATAACAATAGCTTTTTTCTCTTCAACATCCTGGCAAAATCGCTGAAACAATTCTTCTGCAAAGGTTTCCCGTTCTATTTCCCATCCCTTTTCTGAAAATATTAACATTGGCAACCTTCCATTATAATTAATCCGGAGATAATCTTTTAGTATCATCCAATCTACACGATATGAAATTTCCTCCATTGTCAGCCCATTATAAAAACCATACGCTGGGCAATCCTGTAATCCGTAGTCAAGCACTTTCTTATCTTTAGAGCCCTTTAGTATCTTTACAAGCATATTTCTGCCGCCGGTAGCAATCAATTCATCTGCCGCCCGCAAGATAGCTCTGACATTTTGCTGACAGACTATGAATATTTTGTCATAATACGAGTCCTAATACTCTCATTTTCCTGAGCAAGCTGTATCAGAATGCTTCGCAGCTCATCTTCCGGAATTTTACTGATTACTTCTGCCAATTCCTGCTTTGACTCTAAAAACTTTTCCTGCCATGTCTTATCCCCTGTTTTTATCTCACGGACGGTCTCTTCACTCTCGTATAAGGCTGCTGCCATATGTTTACAGTAGTTTCCATCCTCTGCGTAGGGACAACTACACCACATATCATAGACTCTTCCGTCCTTTATTTCTATCTCTACCTCATAATTTTCACTTCCCACTACAGTAGCACGAAAACCCTTCTCAGTCTGCTGTACGTTCTCGACTGCTCCTATTTCATAATAATTCAGCCCACGTTCTAAAATGTGAGGTCTGAATAAGTCCTTCCAATTCTCCATTTGCAGCACCATCATTCCTTCAATCCTATTTGTATTCAATTTATCTATCAGAATCTATCTCTCATAACAATGATTTCTTTTCTTACCCACATATACATAATTCAACAACGCATTCTATATTGCCAACCCAGGGGAACATGTCCACCGGAACAGCCTTCACCGCTTTATATCCCTTCTTAGACAGATAGCAGATATCCCGTTCCAATGTTACGGGATTACAGGATATATAGACAACCCTTTTGGGTTTCAGCTGTACCAGGGAATTTAAGAACTTCTCATCACTTCCGGCTCTCGGCGGATCCATGAATACAACGTCCGCTGTTTCCTGCTGCAAAGCCATCTGGCTCATGAATTCG
>DOWG01000234.1:2762-2955 GCA_003519685.1 Lachnospiraceae bacterium | reverse complement strand
CAGTATGCATCAATAACGGTTTCACTGCCCGTTAATTCTGCAAACTCTATTGCTTTCCCATATAGAACTTCGGTCTGCACCGGGTTGACCTGATAAAAGGATTTTGGCGATATGCGATATACTTTACCGCACAAGGTGTCCTCGATATAGCCTTTGCCGTATATTACATGCTCCTTTTCTCCCAGTACCATGC
>DOWG01000234.1:0-2654 GCA_003519685.1 Lachnospiraceae bacterium | reverse complement strand
CGGATAGAATTTATTATTTCATCCGCTTTCTCATTATGAATGACACACCCTTCAATCGGTATAACATGATGCGTATGTTCTTCATAAACTCCGGATATCGGATTCCCCTTCCGATCATGGTCAAATACTACATGAACCTTGTTTCGATANNTGGTAAGGATTGTCCATACCAATGATCGGATCCACCTTGCAGTATTTTTTTATCAGATTCTCCACTGACTTCTGCTTTTCTTTCAAATGCTCCGGATAGCTTACCTGCATCATTTGACAATTGCCGCACTGTTTTACATAAAGACATCTCTCCTTACTTTCTATTTTTGATGCAGGGTTCCTATCTTTCCTTTTCGTCCTTTCCGCTTCCTTACTCATGTATTAAACTCCTTCTTCGTTAAATTCCGGGATAAAGCTTTCTGACGCTGTTTCTCCTTCTTGGATGAAACCATTTTCTACCCCCAGCTCGATGGCATAATCCACCAGCTCATTGTATTCTTTCTCCGTAACCTTCCGATTGATCTCCGGATATTTTTCCACATATTGCAGAGGCGTATACTGATTCATGATGCTGATATAGATATGATCTCCATAGGTTTTATATAAATAATTGATAATCTGCTTTGAATCCTCCAGATAGCCGGGCAGCGTCAGATGTCTTACGATGACACCTTTCTTCATGATTCCCCGTTCATCAAACTCTGGATCCCCTGCCTGTCGAACCATTTCTTTCAACGCTTCGCAGGCACATGGAAAATATTCCGGACAATTCGAATAGCGTTTCGCCGGTACCGGATCCTTATATTTAAAATCCGGCAGATAGATATCCACATAATTTTCCAGGTGTTTTAGCGTTTCCTTCTTTTCATAACCGCTGCAATTATAAACGGTCGGCAGGTGCAGCCCTTTCTCTCTTGCTTTATCAAGAGCTTCCCTGATCTGAGGCATATAATGGCTCGGTGTTACCAGGTTGATATTATTGGCACCCTTCTCCTGCAATTCCAGGAAGATATCCGCTAACCGCGCAACCGTAATTTTCTTACCCGCCAGCCCTTTGGCTATATTATGATTCTGACAGTACACACAGCCCACGGCGCAGCCTGAGAAAAATACAGCTCCAGAGCCTTCCTCACCGGAGATACACGGCTCCTCCCACATATGGAGGGCTGCTCTTGCCACAACAAGCTCATCCGTTGCTTTACAATACCCGGTCTTTCCACTGGTACGGTCCGCATGGCAGTTTCGCGGACAGAGAGTACAATCCTTTAATACATTTTGATTCACTATATTTTCCTTCTTTATTCTAAGCAAGCCTTTATTTATCAAGAGTTACAAAGTTTTTTTATAAGAAGCAATGCCCCGTTTTTGTGTTATATTATTGAGTAAACAATCATACCAATAACCCCGCAGCCAAGCATTACATAAATGGGATTTGTTTTAAATTTCTTTAAAACAACCAAAGAAAGAGCAAATAGCCCAACCGCAATATAATTAATATCTAAAAATGCTGTTATTCCTCCTTCCCCCCAGAATGCTGTAATCAGGATGGACAATCCAGCGGAAGCAATCATGGCAACGACTACCGGACGCAAACCGCCTAAAATGCCCTGTACTATGGATAGGTTTTTATATTTATAATAGAGCTTCGCTAGCGTAAGTACAATAATAAAGGAAGGTAATACGCATCCCAGAGTTGCAATCAAAGCTCCACCAAGTCCTGCAATCCTTGTACCGACAAAGGTAGCTGAATTAATAGCGATTGGTCCTGGGGTCATCTCCGCAATTGTGATTAAATCAGTAAATTCCGTCATTGTTAGCCAATGATTTAGCTCCACAATCTGCTGCTGTATTAACGGCATAGCCGCATATCCTCCACCGATACTAAATAATCCTACTTGAAAAAAGCTAAAAAATAATTTCAAATATATCATTACTTCTTTCCTCTCCCTCCGGCTTTTTTTCTATGAATCGTCATCAATGCTCCAATTGCACCGCAGACCAAAATAATATAAATGATATTTATGCTAAAGAAGAAGGTAGCAACAAATGCTCCAAGCATCATGAAAGAAGATAATATTTGCTTTTCCTTTATGATGTCACCAGCCATTTTAAAAACAACATCAATAATGACTGCAGCAACCCCAGATTGCATACCTTTTAGTAACGCACTAACATATCGGTTATCTCGAAAAGCTGCGTAAAATAATGAAATTACCGATATAATCATTAGCGGAGGTAAGACGGTTCCTAGGGATGCTATCAATGCACCAGGTATACCTGCAATCCGGTATCCCATAATAATCGAAGCATTAACCGCTATAGCACCGGGGGAAGACTGGGCTATTGCAACCAAATCCAACATTTCCTTATCTTCAATCCAATTCAGATTGTCAACAAATTTCTTTTTCATTAAAGGAACAATGACAAATCCACCACCAAAAGTAAAGGCACTTAAGTAGAAGGTGGAGGAGAACAAAGTCCAATAAAGTTTTAAATTCTTTTTCATTTGATAAATTCCCTACCAAGTAACTATAAATGGTTTTCAGATCTTTCTCTCGTTGAGATGACTAATTATAATGTTTGCCAAATCGGAAGAATTTATTTGCCTAGATTCTTGCTGCGATTTCAATCAGCTGGCTGTATGTATCGTATAAGAAGTCTTG
>DOWG01000250.1 GCA_003519685.1 Lachnospiraceae bacterium | reverse complement strand
ATTATTCTCAAGACAATTTGCCAACGTAATAGAATGGCAGGAATTTCGAGATGATATGATCTTTTACAAATGGAACAATGATGAGATTAAAAAGGGGAGCCGGTTGATTATTCGTCCGGGGCAGGATGCGGTATTCCTTTATAATGGGAAAATCGAGGGTATCTTTACAGAGGAAGGAGACTATGATATTGAATCGCAGATCATTCCGTTTCTCTCAACCCTGGCCGGATTTAAATTCGGTTTTAACAGCGGTATACGGGCGGAGGTTCTCTTTGTTAATACCAAGGAATTTATCGTAAAATGGGGTACACAGAATGCAATTAACATCCCCACTCCACAGCTTCCGGGCGGTATGCCGATCCGGGCAAACGGTACCGTCACCTTCAAAGTACGTGATTATGTTAAGCTCATTGATAAAATTGCAGGGGTAAGGCAAAGCTATACCACAGAGGATGTCCGGCTTCGAATCATTACGATCCTGGACCAGTTATTAATGAAATGGATCAGTAAGGAAGGCAAGGATATGTTCAACCTGCAGGCCAATTCCTTTGAAATAGCAAAAGGAATTCAGGAGGATCTTGACATGCAGCTCTTTGCTACCGGGCTGTCCATTATCGGCTTTAATATTATGAGCTTTACCTATCCGCAGGAAATTCAGGATATGATCAATAAAAATGCATCCCACAGCATGGTAGGAGACTTAAATAAATACCAGCAGGTTGCCATGACCGAGGGTATCACCTCCGGTAAAGTAAAGGGCGGCGGCACTGCGTCCGACATGGCAGGTATGATGATGGGAATGAATATGGCAAACCAGATGCTGCAGAATATGAATAATAATAGCAATGGGCAAGCTGCCAAACCAGGCGAATCGGCAAGCCAATCTGCTTCTAATAAACAAAGTTCCGGCGGTGCAGGCGCAAAACCTAATTTCTGCCCGAATTGCGGAACCAAAACCGGAAACGCCAATTTCTGTCCGAACTGTGGTCAAAAACTAGTATAGAACTATTACCGGCTATCATTTTTAGAAATTACCGGCATGAGTATCCTAAATCAATTTTAGGCTTTTCCATGAATAGCAGCTTATATATTCATGTTCATAGTTTCATGTGACTTATAACACTCAAATCATTATATGATTAAAAAAAAGGGGAATCTATGAATACATTAGCAAGCTCCACCAAAGAATTCCTTGTTAAATATCGCGCAATACTTCTACTCCTGTTCCTTTCATTCCTTGTTACTGGGTTTATACCGAATAAAGCATTGGCAGCGGAGGATAAAACCATCTATCCGAATGGAATATACCGCTATGTCATTACCAGCGAAGAGAAAAAGGAAGTGAAACTGACAGGAATTACGCTTACCAAGGCCGTAGATGAAATCAATCTTCCCGGCACAGCAATGATCCATGATACCAAATATACGGTTACAGAAGTTGATTTCAATCAATTTACGGAGGATACGGGTGGCAAAAAATATTATGCTGCAATTCGGAAGCTTAACGTTTCAGAGGATTTTAGGGGAACCTTATATCTTTCTTCCTGGTCAAGCTTAAGCAATCTGCAGGTAATAGAATTTTACGGGGAAACACCTCCGGAAAATGTAATTACCAATGTAAGCAATCATAATGAGGTTATAGATATTGTATTTATTGTTCCGAAAGGTACGGAAAATCTATATGCGAATGTCATTAAGCGGACCATGAGCTACGATAACTTCAGTGATTTGTATGAAATTGATATTCCGATGACACCAACGATTGTCTCTTCCAAAACAGCGAATATCGAACATCAATGTTTTCGAATCGACGGATTCCTTTATCAGGTAACAAGTTCCGCCAAAAACGGCAAGGGGACCGTGCAGCTAATCGGTTACACAAAATCACAGCTGCCGGGTCACACCTACCTTCCCCTGCCGGAGGAAGTCACCTATAACGGTTACCGATATAAGCTGACCAAGTTAGGAAAGTTTAGCTTAGTCGGCAGCGGGGCATCGGTCATTGTTGTTCCCGATACGGTCACGGCAATGGACCCGGCAGTATTTGACAATAAAGTCGAACTGCTCTTTTTATCAAAGAACTGTAAGGTACTCCCTCGAAATATGATAACCGACGAAAACAGTGATAGTAATCTGCGCTTTGTATATGTACCGGAAGGCATAACAACGATTTCGGAGAATGCATTTAATAATTTCCCAGAGAATACGGCGAGTATCATACTCCCAACCACGGTCAAATCCATGGGAAAGAAGTCGTTATACAATTTTAAATTGGTTACCTTTTTAAATAAGAAACCAATGAAAAATATATCCTCAGCGATTCAAAATGGTACAACCGTTAAAGTAGACAAATCCGCCATTTCCGCTTACCGGTCCGTCTTAAACAGCAAAGTTAAGGTGCAGGCTGCTAAGAATGTAGTAAAGGCTGCTAAATTAACCGTAAAAAATACGAGCTACAAAATAAATACCCTGAATACACAGAAACTGACAGGAACCTTGACGAAAGGCTCAAACGAAACCATCTTCTGGCTATCCTCCGATACCAACATTCTTGATGTATCCGAGAAAGGTGTGGTAAATCCTAAGAAAGCCGGTACCGCTTACGTAATCGCCTATACAAGGACCTCCGGTCTTTACAAGGCAATCAAAGTAACCGTAACGAACAAATCGATCACACAGGGAATATACACCTATCGGATTACCAATGCATTAAAAAAGACGGTTGCATTAAGCCAGGTGAAACCTACTTCCACAACAAAGACATTAAATATACCGGAAACCATAAAGTATGATAATAAAACCTACACGGTTACCGAAGTTACGGCGAATCCGGACAATACCGGCATCCCCTTAATCAGCGATAAATATAAAGATAATCAGATTACAAAAATAGTCTTTCCGAAAACCATTACGGGAACAATCGGATACCTTGGTAAAATGAATAACATAAAAACCATTCAATTTAAAGGTACCACTGCTCCAAAAGAAATCCGTGACTGGAATGGGGATGGTGGGTTACTGACCTACCAGGCAGTTATCTATGTACCTAAAAACACGGTAAAAGCTTATACCTCTGCACTATGGATTTATAATGACTATAATTCTTATTCCGTTCTTCACTATAGTAACAATGTGAATTATCATATCCTGGAAACCGGAAATGACCAGCTGCAGCGCTTTGTTAAAAACGGAATCCTTTATCAAGTAACAAAGCAAGCCGGTAAAACTAGCGGCAATGTTACCGTCAGAGGCGCAAAAACCTCCTTAGATGAAATCAAGGTAGGCGGTACCGTAACACAGGGCAAATACACTTATCATATCACCGAGGTCTCATACGAGGCATTCCGCGGAAGTAAAGCCGAAACAATTATTTTAGGAGATTCCATCACGAAAGTTGGAAAATATGCATTTAATGAAAAGGTAAAACACGTGACCTGGTCAAAAAACTGCAAAACCATACCAAGTTCAATTTTTACTTTTTCCTACGAACTGTTTGGTATCAATCATGAAGAAAGATTTAAACTTACGGAAAAAGATGATTTTTATGCCCTTGAAACCTTCACTATTCCAAATGGTGTAACTACGATTCAAAATAATATATTTTATCAAGGCTTCGGTAATGTTAAATCAATAACCGTTCCAANNGCAAACGTTATATACGAAGATTAAAATTTAAAATGAAACTTCGCAGTTAAGAAACACCTTGCCATTGCTTGATAAAATCAGCTTTCGATGAGCTTATCTATCATGGATATTATATTTTTATCAGGGCGAATTTTTACGAGTTATTATATATCCTTAGAAATTTTACTTTTGGTATAGAGACAAAAAAGCATGATGTTTGACGAACGAAGTGAGGAGTTCATGTTTTTTGGCTCTGTCATACCAAAAAGGAAAATTTATTAGGATATATTAACGAGTAAGTCTGAGCCAGGATAAAAGTATAATATCCATGGTATCACAAGCTAATGGCTGATTTCATCAAAGTTTTATTCTCTTTTAATTCACCTGGAAGATTTCAT
>DOWG01000251.1:4223-5236 GCA_003519685.1 Lachnospiraceae bacterium | reverse complement strand
AAGATCATATCATCTCGAAATTCATGCCATTCTATTACGTTGGCAAATTGTCTTGAGAATAATCCCATATTCGTTCCTCCATTCTTTATATCAAGAAAGTCTATGATTTAAATGTCATAAGTCACGTAAAAGCCATGAATATGAATAGGATCGCATATATATTCATATCAAAATCTTAAAATGACTTATGACACTCAAATCAGTCTATAAAAGTTTAAATTCTATTGCTTAAAATCTGCCGCCGCCGGAGCTGTGAGATCTGCCGCCGGAGGAGACGCCGCCTCGAAATCCACTGGAGTTAAACCCGCCTCCTTTTCCCTGTGAGGTGGTGGTATTCTCCTTGGGACGCCGGACTTTGGTTACCCTGGTCTGCAGATATTGATCTCTTCTTCCGATTAATCCGGAATGGTTCCGGTCCATATAGGTGTATCCGCCGGCCGTCATTTTCCCGCTGGAATGATAAGCCATCATACCGACGATGCTGCCTGCCAGGATCAGAGATACAATAAGCTGGAACCACCAGCTGGTCCACAGGTCATTAAAATTATCGCTTTCATTCCCGTAATAATCATAGTAGACGTCTCCGGTCTGCGGGGAACCGGCACTATAATCATGATCCCAATTTAGATCCGTATCGTCCTGCATATAGGCGGCGGATTTTTTGATGTAAATTTCAAAGGCTTCAAAATAATTTCCATCGGCCATGGGGGTTTTCATCGTCTCATAAATTTCGTCAATTCGTTTCGAATGAATATAGGTTTCTGCAAGTCCGTATCCCTGAATCCAGATGAAACGATCATTCATATCAATGAGAAGAATGACCCGGTCTCCCTCCGGCAGAGTTTGATTAAAGTCCTCAATGTATTTCTCGGGCTCCTCGGCATACGGATCATCATGGGTAAGGATGAATATTTCGATTCCTGCTTCTTCCCCATAGGTAATGCACATTTTTTCAAGCTTTTCTATCTCTGATGTGGATAAAAGTCCCGCATTATCATTAACATGTGGAATTT
>DOWG01000251.1:944-4178 GCA_003519685.1 Lachnospiraceae bacterium | reverse complement strand
CCTAATCCACCTCCTATAACGAACGTAAGAATTCGGAGCAAAACAAAAATCCCTGCCGAGATACCGCTAAACCATGCTGCGATTTTTGCGAAGCTTAACGGGGGCTTTCCGACAATCTTACCGGTCTGCCCGTTCATTGCAAAATTATGCTCCGCCTGCTTGTAATCATAGCATACCATCCAGATGGGAAGAAGGGTATAATCCGCACGCTTCTGCCGCAGATGGATATCCTTACGCTGATAGGATACACTGGAGTAGCCGCTGATGGTAGAACGAAGATAGGAATCCACATAGGCTGCAACCCGGTTCTTCACCCTCGGTAGCAGCTGGGTATCATCGTAATCGTATTTCTCTGCAAGATATCCCGCCAGATAAGGCATGTGAAAATCCTTGAGATTACTGTATTCATAGGGCTCCAATTTATCCATCAAATCGTCATCCATTTTCTTGGAAGCATCACAGGGAATCCGTTCATAATTTAGATCCACCTTGCGATAGACCGCATAGTACTTCGTCTCGGTATAGATCCAGTCCCCTCTGGTGTAGGTTCTTACCCGGGTACAGATCGCCTCTGCCTCCCCCCGTCCATTGATATCATAGAGCCAGAAAGGGACATACAAACCGGTGATGCTTTTAATACGGTCCGCGGTCATAAAATCTTTTGGCGTAAGCAAGCCTTTGCGGCACCATTTTACAAATGCTTCCTGCGCCTGCTCTTTACTGATGGTAAAGGGAATAACCTTAGCGGGAGCTAAGCTTCCGGTTAAACGGTCACCGAGAACCACGCCGGCGCCGCAGAAGCTGCAGGTAGTCGCGGTGGTCTGCGTATCGGTGATGATGACAGCACCGCAGTTATTGCAATGGTACTGTACGGCCTCATCACCATGAAAGGTATTATGAGAGGTCGGTTCATCCTCATTGGAAGCATCCTTATAATCATGATCAAAAGCTGCCCTGGCCGAAAGTTCATCCTCCTCGTCCATATCATAGGTCACTTCTCCGTCCGGAGAGGCTTTCCCGCCGGCCATTTTTTCAATATTCTCTGTCCTTCCGCAACTGGCACAACGAAGCATCCCGGAGTTGCTGTCGAATGCCATGTCTGCCCCGCAGTTTGGACATTTAAATTGTATTACTGAGGGCATATATTATTAGACCTCCTTAATGAGTGCTTATAAAATGTCCGCAGGAAAATAAAAGATTACTTTTTCTTGCGGACATTACCCTTGGCATCTATTTACCCAGGTTAGCTTTCAATGCTGCCAGTTCATCATCAATGGAGGTATCAGAAGCGTATTTCTTCATCAGATCATCAATGTTCTGATCGGAGGAAGAACGGTTAAGCTCCGCCATTGCATTCGCACGGTCAAGGGCTTTGTCTGCCATTTCTTCGTATTTTTCAAAGCTCGCCATGGAATTGTTTGCATTTACTACGGAGGAGCCCATTTTATTAATACGTTCCTGCGTTTTGGCAACGGCAATCTTCCCCTTGATCATATCTTTACGAGATTCCAGTTCATTGATATCCTTTACCAATTTATCATGCATCTGCCGCATATGTGCAGCGTTGGTTTTTGCCAAATCATAAGCCTCCTGAAGGCCCGGCTGCCTGGAGGAATAGGAAGTTTTCTGCTCTAAGAATTTTCTGGCATCGGCTTCGTTATTTGCTTCAAGTGCTTTCATCGCATAGGATTGCATCTTGAGGATTTCCTCATTGCATTCATCAAGGCTTCTCTTGGCTCTCTGTTCCTCTGCCATAATGGCCGCGGTTTCGGATTTTACTTTTCCAAGGTCTGAATTCAAGTTTCTAAGACACTGGTCGATCATTTTCTCAGGATCTTCTGCTTTATCTAATAGTGCATTGATATTGCTGGACATAATATCCTTAAATCTTGTTAAAATTCCCATATGCTCTATCCTCCATATCTGATTTGTTATTGAGCCGTCTAAGCCATACCTTGAATCGCGTCAATGGATGTCAGACTGCCCTATACTGTTAACTTATTACAACTTTTAGTTTATTATGAATTGCAAGCAACGTCAAGTTAAAATATAATTATCAAAAGATTAAGAGATGATTAAGATAAATGGCAATATAGCGTTTTGTTGTATTTACCGATTAGCTGTTATATAATAGGTAAGAAAAATTCTGGGAAAACTTTGATATGGGTATGACACTCCTATCAAAATTTAGTAAGAAATATTGTAATGTTGTAAAAAATATAGGTAGAGAATATAGAAAGAGAGAATGATATGTGGATAGCAAACGAATGGAAAGACTATGAAGTAATCGATACCTCCGCAGGGGAAAAGTTGGAACGTTGGGGAAATTACATTCTGATACGGCCGGATCCGCAGGTAATATGGAATACACCGAAGGTTCACAAGGGCTGGAAAAAAAGCAATGCCTATTATCATAGAAGCGAAAAAGGGGGAGGAGAATGGGAATTCTTTGATCTGCCCAGGCAATGGGATATTACCTATAAGGATTTGATCTTCCATTTACAGCCCTTTAGCTTTAAGCATACCGGACTTTTCCCGGAGCAGGCGGTAAACTGGGATTGGTTCTCTGAGAAAATCAGAAATGAGAAGGGCAGGCAGGTAAAGGTGCTAAATCTGTTTGCCTATACTGGTGGAGCCACCCTCGCCGCAGCGAAAGCAGGAGCAGCGGTGACCCATGTGGATGCTTCCAAGGGGATGGTTACCTGGGCAAAGGAAAATGCGATTGCCTCCGGTTTGGGTGATGCCCCGATCCGCTATATTGTGGATGACTGCGTCAAATTTGTAGAGCGGGAAATCCGCCGCGGAAATAAATATGATGCGGTGATCATGGATCCGCCTTCCTACGGTAGAGGTCCCAAGGGGGAGATCTGGAAGATCGAGGACAACATCTATCCCTTTGTGCAGCTGTGTACCCAGGTTTTGAATGAGAATCCGTTGTTTTTCCTTATTAACTCGTATACGACAGGGCTGCAGCCGGGAGTCTTAACTTATATGATCTCAACGGAGGTTGGTAAGAAATTTGGTGGAAGAGTAATTGCAGATGAAATCGGACTTCCGGTAACAGAGAAGGGCCTGGTGCTTCCCTGCGGCGCCTCCGGAAGATGGGAAAGAGAGTAATAAGCAGGATGGTTACAGACCTTGTCGTTCGCATTTTTTAATATGCTCCCTTCTAAGTAAACAAGTGAAAGAATAAAACTTGTATACTTAGAAGGTTACTGTTCACACCCCAGCAAA
>DOWG01000251.1:0-905 GCA_003519685.1 Lachnospiraceae bacterium | reverse complement strand
AATCATAACATGGTATACATGATGGGTGTGAACAGTAACCTTAGAAGGGGGCATTTTCTATGTTACAAAACGAGCTATTCCAAATCATCCCAAATGATGCTATAATTATGGACAAGGAAGATTGATATGAGTGTTATAAGTCATATAAAAGCCATAAACATGAATAGGATCGTATATATATTCATACCAAAATCTTAAAATGACTTATGATACCAATATCAAGATTGGCATTCCGTAACGCGCGGATAGAGGGGGGTAGGACGATGACGATGTTAAAGGTGATCATAGCGGATGATGAGGAGAAAGTATGCAACCTGATTTACAAGTTGATTGACTGGCAGGCGCTTGATATGGAGGTAGCTGGGATGGCGCATAACGGCATAGAAGCGCTTGCGCTCGTTAAGCGTTTGAACGTGGATCTGATCATTACCGATATCCGTATGCCCGGCTATGACGGATTGCAGTTGATCAGCCGTATTAAGCAGATCAACAACGATATCGACTTTATTATCATCAGCGGCTACAGTAATTTTGAATATGCACAAAATGCCATCAAATTTGGCGTCAGCGATTATCTCTTAAAGCCGATTAAAAAGACGGAACTACTCGGGACTCTTACGAAAATGAGCTTAAAATACCGTAAGAGGATGGAGCTGCTTTCGGATCAGGAGCATTTGAAAAATCGGCTCCAATCGGATATTGGCAAGCTGCGGTCCGGGCTTTTTACGGAGGTTTTCATGCAAAAGAANNAAAATGGATTGTGGCTGCGGGGAAGGAAATCATAGCAGCTTAAGGCTTATGGAGGATAAAATTATCCAGGCTTTTCGGCATTCCATGGAGGATTTATGCTTTGACTACGAGTACTATGTGGACGATACGATTACCTACTATGTATTAAATTATCC
>DOWG01000204.1:3073-3984 GCA_003519685.1 Lachnospiraceae bacterium | reverse complement strand
ATGATTTCGTCAAATGTATCCGAAGCGGAGACGCTTTCGCTTAAGATTCATTACGTAGCGGTACATAAGGCTCCAAAATACGGAGCTAAAGTACCAACGAATGCAAATACTCCTTATCGGATATCATTTGTCGAAATCATATCATAGACTTTGCCCTAGGTGTGAACAGTAACGCGAAATAAGGCGGATACGATCGATTTGTAGAATTTGGTTGAAAGGCAGGGGGAAAGAAGCTATAATTGATAATCAATGCATTTAAGGAGTTAACTATAATGAGAAGCGCTAAGATAAAATTAATTGGAGCGATGCTGATCTTTGGCAGTATCGGGATGTTTGTCCGTAATATTGGCATATCTTCCGGACAGCTGGCCTTGGCAAGAGGAGTGATAGGAAGTGTATTTTTATTCTTTGCAGGCCATTTGATGAAGCAGAAATTATCTGGGCAAGCCATTCGATGTAACCTGCTGATTCTGATTGCTTCCGGTACTGCAATCGGATTTCATTGGATGCTGTTGTTTGAAGCCTACAAATACACAACCATACCAAAGGCAACGTTAAGTTATTACTTTGCTCCGGTATTTGTCATGTTTCTGTCACCGTTTGTACTTAAGGAACGGTTGACACTGAAAAAAGTCATCGGGATCAGTGCGGCGGTCATCGGGATGTTTCTTGTTACAGGGATCGGAGGAGGCTCCGGTNNTGGCTGCGGTACTGTATGCTTTTGTTATCCTAATCAATAAGTTCTTAAAGGGCCTATCCGGATTGGAAACAACTATTGTGCAGATCAGTATCGCATCGATTGTTCTGCTCCCCTATATTTTACTGACCGAAGATCTGCAGTATTTTTCCTTAGACGGCATAGAGGTACTTTTACTATTTACCGTTGGGATTATCCATACCGGGCTGGCATA
>DOWG01000204.1:0-2916 GCA_003519685.1 Lachnospiraceae bacterium | reverse complement strand
GAAATGAGGTAAAAGTATGAGAAAAAACATTTTAATATTGTGTCTTTTGATGTCTATTTTATTATTGGCCGGATGCGGGAAGAAGAATACGAACCCGCAGGTAACTCCGACACCCGGACCAACGGTTCCTGCAGAACCAGAGCAACCAAGCCCCACAGGAGCACAGAGCCAGACAGAGGAGGATAATACAGATAACGGCAAGAAGGGTACACTTACCATCGAGGATTATTATCCGATCTTAGAAGATACGGAATATGTTTATGAAGGGATTGGAATGGAGTATGCTTCCTTTACCGTATTCATGGACTATTTTGATACGGATGTCGGGCGCTATCAGACAAGAACCGACAATGGCGGCACGGTAACAGCTAAGGTTATGGAGATCAAGGATGGCAAGCTGTCTATGATTAAATCTGTTGGGGAAGCATACTACAGGGATAATTTACTGGATACCGAGGAAGAGAAGGATGCCGAGATTCTATTGATGGAACCCTTGGTAAAGGGCACCCGGTGGACTTTGCCGGATGGAAGCAAGCGATATATCTCGAATGACAAAGTGAAGGTTGAGACGGATTTAGGAAGTTACGATGCAATTGAGGTAACAACAGAAACAGCGGATTCTACGACGAAAGATTATTATACACCTGGGGTGGGGTTGATTAGATCCGTATTTAGGGCAAATGACCATGAGGTTGCATCTACCTTAAGTGAAATTAAAAAGAATACACCGTATATACAAACGGTTGATTTCTATTATCCGGATACGGATGAGAAGATTCATGTTGTGCAGAAAGAAATAACGTTCCATACCAATGATGTTACCAGGCTGGTGTTGGAAAAGGCTGTGAAAGAGAAGGTTTTAAAGGATAATTATGTGCCTCTGATTAGTACCAATACGAAGATTAATTCGTTGTATCTGGGCAAAGATCATATTGTCTATGTAGATTTTTCGAAGGAATTTATTGAGGAAATGCAAGCCGGATCCGGTTTTGAGCAATTGATACTACAGAGTATTACGAATACTCTGGGGAGTTACTATGGAGTAAAGGAAGTCTGTATTACCGTCGATGAGGAACCATATGAATCGGGACATATCCTGTTAAAGGAAGGGGAAACCCTCAAAGTTAATATGGATTCGGTCGTTCAATAGAGCCAGGAAAGGATTATAATAGAGAAAGAAAAGAGGCTGCAAAATGCATACCTCTTTTCTTTCTCTATATTATAAGCAGCTTTACTTTGTCGGTAAAGCGCCAGATTATTTGAGATATTTGATCGCTGAAGCAGCAGCAATACGTCCGAATACTACGATATCTGCAACTGCATTTCCGCCGATCCGGTTTCCGCCATGGATACCTCCGGTAACTTCACCGGCTGCGAACAATCCCGGAATTGCATTGCCTTCTGTATTTATAACCTCGGCATTTGTATTGATTTCAACACCGCCCATGGTATGATGTACACCTGGAGCAACCTTAATTGCATAGTATGGTCCGGCGGTCAGATCATAATCCATACCAGTGCTTCTGCCAAACTCGGCATCCTTTTTGGAGCCTACCGCTTCATTCCAAGTGGTAAGCGTCTTAGCAAGTGTATCGCTGTCCACATTTATTAATCCCGCTAATTCCTCGATGGTATCTGCCTGAACTGTAATACCGTTTTTAACATATTCATCAATTGCACTTAAACGATCACGTAAGGCCTGGTCGAAGACAATGTATGCATAGCTTCCTTCCTGCTTAACAATAGCATCGGATACGACATCACGGGTTAATAATTCGTCGGTAAATCTCTTGCCGGATTGATTGACAAGAATGGCTCCCTCACCACGAACACCTTCGGTTATCATGATACTGGTTGTTTGTTCTACGGTCGGATGCGTCTGAATCTGTTCCATATCTACAAGATTGGCACCTACTGCTTCGGCCATGACAATACCGTCACCGGTTGCACCGGGAGCATTTGTTGTAACATAACCTGCTAACTCTGGTCTGTATTTGGTGTATAATTCTTCATTGGCGCCAAATCCGCCGGTTGCCAGAACAACAGCCTTTGCATTAATCGTATAATTAGCCTTGTCGGATTCTGCCTTTACACCAACGGCTTTCCCATTATCCATCATAATCTCTGTTGCTTTTGTATTCAGCATGACATCGACCTTTAATTTGTCCAGATCTTTGGAGAAAACGTCAACCAGGTAGGAGCCAACAGGAGCACCGCCCTTTGGTCTATGCAAGCGTTTATTGGTAGCACCGCCGGAGAAGGTAACCTCAGGAAGCGGAGCTCCGATTGATTCAAGCCAATCGATTGCACCTGCTGAATTTTCAGCTAAAGTTCTAACTAAGTCAATGTTGTTCAGGTTATGTCCGCCTGTCATGGTATCTTGAACAAATTGTTCTACGGAGTCTGTAATTCCCTGCTCTTTCTGCACTTTTGTCTCAGCGGCATTCATACCACCGGTTGCTTTTACGGAGTTACCGCCAAGCATAGGCATTTTCTCAAGGATTACTACATTTAAACCGGCATTTTTTAATTCAATCGCAGCTGTCATACCGGCACCGCCGCCGCCAACGACGACAACATCGTAGTCTAAGGTTTCATCGGTTTTAGCGGTTTCTTCTTCCTCTACCGGAACTAAAGCAGATACATCAACACCGGCACTTTCCAATGCACTGGTAACCGCAGCTTTAATTGCATCACTGGATACCGTAGCACCGGATACTCCATCCACGTCAACGGTCTGTTTTTTTACCATTAATGCCGGCAGAGTTTCTACAGCAACGGATCCGATTCCTTGTGATTCACTATCCCCTACAACGGTGATATCCTCAATTTTATCCTCTGATAATTTTACGGTAGCAACGATGTCACCGCCAAAACCCTTAGCAGTGCCTTCATAGGTTCCTGCTTTAAACTTAG
>DOWG01000050.1 GCA_003519685.1 Lachnospiraceae bacterium | reverse complement strand
CTGATAAAGAGTGCACCCACCGGGCGCACCATAAAATGCTGCAGGTAAATCCAAACCGGAAGATTACCTGCAGCATAATTTTAACCTAACGCCGTATTTTCAAATGCCAATATACCAGTGGCAGAGGTGGCCATCAGAAACACAAGTGAAAAGTAAAAAAAACCTGTAAGGATTTTTTGATCTTCCAAACAGGGTCACAATTATGTCAAAATTATGTTAAATATTTAAATACCTGGCCTGCAGGTTCTTGCCTCCCCTGGTCGATTTCCATGTTTCGTAAGTCAACTCAAAAAATTGGAGGATTGCATCCACCACTCTATAGCACAAATCTACGATATATTGAATATCAACCTTAATGCTTTTTAATGCTTTTTTGTATTCCAAATGCGTTTTCAAAACAAAGCAAAGAATATCATCCACTGTTTTAAATTTTTTATTTTGGCAGCGTACTCTCTTTATATCGTTCCGTGTTACATATTCTTTCAATGAAAGCTTCAGATCCTTTTCATAATACAAATGTTCCTTCAAAGAACCTGTAAAGTCGGTGTTGTGCGGAAAAGTAAAATAATCGGCAAGATAATGCGTAATTTCACCTAGATGTCTGGCATAGTACCCATTAATTCCCCGTTCAATATCATAATCTATCGTTATCTTTCTAATTTCGCGAATCAAGGTACCAAAGGTTTCTTCAATATTATGTCGTTTCGTTAAAAAGGACGGCTTTAAATCAGGCAAGATACTGCCTATGTAAAATGCCTTCTTATGCTCGCTTAAATCATTTACTTTCATGTTTTCCATCAAGTATTTTGCAAGTGATATATGAGATTTTTTTTTCATTTAGTTCCTCCTGATTGCTAAGACAGGTAACTTTTTTATACTTCCTTATGTTGGAATTACATTAAAAATAATACACCTTTTTACTTCAGAGCTCAAGAGGAAACAAACTTACTTTCATAGCATTTTTTAGTGCTATTCATAAAATTTTTCACGATTTGATTCTTATTTGTAACAAAGATGTACAACAACATATATACAAAGTGCTCAATAATCTTGACATTTCTATAATCTTCCTGTAAGATTATGAATTGTAAAATATAACTATTGGGGCAAAAATATTTGTCCTTTTTATAGGAGATGATGATTAATTGGATCCCAGTGATGCCGCGAAACTGATTGTATTGTTTATTATAGTGATTTTTTCCGGATTTCTATCCGCTTCGGAGACAGCGCTCGGCGCGGTAAATAAATTTCGGATGCGAACCTTAGCAGATGACAATATAAGAGGCGCTAAAACAGCAAGTAGATTAATTGAAGAACCAAGTAAAATGCTAAGCGCACTTCAGATAAGTACAAGTATATTAAATCTATCCGCGGCAGCTCTTGCAACATCATTGGCTGCCGACTATTTTCAAAGGAAATGGATTGGTATTATCATCGGTATATTCGTATTTTTCTTTCTTCTTCTGGTCGTTATTACACCGAAAACAATATCCGTCCTGTATGCCGAGAAATTTGCACTAGCTGTTGCAGCACCGGTCCTATTTTTAACCCGGCTTCTTACGCCATTGATATTTGTCATGAATAAGTTAAGCAATGGAATTCTTCTGCTCCTTGGCATTGATCCAATGGAAAAGCCAACTCCCATGACCGAGAATGAGCTTCGCGAAATTCTTGATTTTAGCCATGATGAGGGTGTAATCGAAACGGAAGAACGAAGAATGATCACCAATGTAGTCGATTTTGGAGATTCTTTAGCTAAGGATGTTATGGTACCAAGAATTGATATGGCCTTTGCCAATGTTGATTCTAGCTATGACGAATTGGTACAGGCATTTGCAGAGGATAAATATACACGGTTACCCGTCTACTCCGAATCCCGTGATAATGTAATCGGTGTTGTAAACCTGAAAGATTTATTTTTTTATGCCAGTAATAAAGAAGACTTTCATATCAACGATATCATGCGAGATGCATACTTTACCTATGAATTTAAGAAAACCTCCGAGCTGCTTATTGAGATGAGAAGAGATTCCATCCCCATGGAAATTGTATTGGATGAATACGGTGCTACTGCCGGGCTGATAACCATTGAGGACTTACTTGAGGAAATCGTCGGAGAAATTCGAGATGAATACGACGACGATGAAGTAGATTGTATTCAACCGGTATCCGATAATGAATATATTGTCGACGGAAACACAAAATTAGACGATATCAACGAAAGTCTTGGACTCGATATACAATCCGATGATTATGATTCCATTGCCGGACATATCATCTATCTTCTTGACCACTTACCGGAAGAGGGAGAAACCGTTACAGAAGGGAAGGCGGTCTTCACCGTAGCTGCTACCGATAAAAACCGTATTGATAAAGTCCATATCCTTCTTATGAAAGAGGAAGAGCCGCAGGAAGAGGATGAGAACAAGGATTCCACGGATGAATAAACCAGCAGGAAGCCATTCTTGGTTTCCTGCTTTTGATTCTGAACAAATTATCCAATTCGCCGAAATACTCGTTTACTTTGAAGACGACTTCAGAAATGAGGTAATTGTGAAATACATATTGACAATTAACGTTTAATTGTATACAATTAAATCATAAACAACGTATTTTGGCTATTATCTATTTCTATACTTCTTTTCACTTTTCCTAGTAAAGTAAAAAATGAATATAACGCATATGTTATATTTACAAAGTATTATTTAGCTGAAAAAGAGACCACAAGGAGGATTGAATTATGAATATATATGACTTTAAAGCAAAAGATAGAAACGGGAAGGAGATCTCGCTTTCCGATTATCAAGGTAAAATATTATTGATTGTTAATACCGCTACTCAGTGCGGATTTACCCCTCAGTATGATAAATTACAGAACTTATATAAAAAATACGCCGGGGAAGGATTGGTAATCCTTGATTTTCCGTGCAATCAATTCGGAAACCAGGCACCCGGCACCGACGAAGAGATTCATACCTTTTGCGAAACTAACTATGGGGTAACCTTCCCCGTATTCGCTAAGATTGAAGTAAATGGAGAGAATGCCCACCCCATTTATAAATATCTTACAAACCAGAAGAGTTTTGAAGGATTTGATCAATACCATAAGCTAACTCCTGTATTGGAGAAGAAGCTGTCCGAGGCGGATCCGGAATATAGAAACAACCCAAGCATCAAATGGAATTTTACCAAGTTCTTGATTGACAGAAAGGGCAATGTTTTAGAGCGCTTCGAACCAACCAAAGATATGTTTATCGTTGAAGATAAGATAAAAGAATTACTATAATTGAATGGATTGCCGATA
>DOWG01000139.1:1127-9558 GCA_003519685.1 Lachnospiraceae bacterium | reverse complement strand
AAGGTTTACAACCAATGGTGTTCTGTCGTTCGGTGGGAGAAGACGACAAGACCTTTCCTTCGGACGATGGAATTCTTATGGCAGGAGGGGCATACGGCTCATGCGACTGCCGAGGAGGCGGAGGAAAGAACGATTCAGATGCTGAATGTTTATGCGGATTTCTGCGAAAAGGTTCTTGCAATTCCTATGATTAAAGGCAAAAAGTCGGAAAAGGAGAAGTTTGCGGGGGCACATGCTACCTATACGATTGAAGCATTAATGCATGACGGGAAAGCATTGCAGTCCGGAACCAGTCACAACTTCGGCGACGGCTTTGCCAGAGCATTTGACATCCAATATACGGATAAAGAAAATAAATTACAATATGTTTACCAGACCTCCTGGGGAATGACTACCCGAATTATCGGTGCGATCATCATGGTTCACGGGGATAACAGCGGACTGGTTCTTCCGCCGAGAATTGCTCCTACCCAGGTAATGATCATTCCGATCAATCAGAATAAGGAAGGCGTTATGGAAGCTGCTCTGAGGCTGAAGGAAAAACTGGGAACCTATCGGGTGAAAGTGGATGATTCCGATAAGAGCCCCGGATGGAAATTCAGTGAGCAGGAGATGCGTGGTATCCCGATTCGGGTTGAAATCGGGCCGAAGGATATCGAGGCAAATCAGGCCGTTATTGTTCGAAGGGATACCAGAGAGAAGATCATGGTTTCCCTTGATGAGATTACAGCGAAGGTTGGGGAGACCTTAGAGAAGATGCAGTCCGATATGCTGGAAAGAGCAAGAGTGCACAGGGATACCCATACGTATTCTGTCACTACCATGGAAGAGTTTGAGAAAACAGCAGCGGAGAAGCCTGGATTTATCAAGGCTATGTGGTGCGGTGAGGAAGCCTGTGAAAATGAAATTAAAGATAGAACGGGTGCAACCTCCAGGTGTATGCCCTTTGAGCAGGAGCATATCGCAGACACCTGCGTCTGCTGCGGAAAACCCGCTAAAACAATGGCTTACTGGGGAAAAGCATACTAAACCGGCCGGAATAGAAATTTATAAAAAATAAATTCTGTCATAAGGATTCCCTTCGGCATAAATTAATGGTAAAATGATGGAGATAGTGAATTCGTGATAAATAGTGCAGGAAAACAGCCCTTATAGGGTGAATATCAAATCAACATTTGAAATGGTGTTGATGACTTAGTAAAGAACATTTGTAGGAGGTACCCATGAAGATCCAAGTTCCCGATAAAGTAAATTATATGATAGACACCCTGAATGTGCATGGTTTTGAGGCATATCTTGTGGGGGGCTGCGTCCGGGATATGGTTTTGGGAAGGGTTCCGGAGGATTGGGATATCACCACCTCTGCTGCGCCGGCCAAGGTCAAACAGATTTTTCACAGAACAGTGGATACCGGAATACAGCATGGAACCGTTACGGTGCTTCTGGACCAGGATCATTTTGAGGTAACCACTTACCGTTTGGATGGTATTTACGAAGACAACCGGCATCCGAAGGAAGTTTCCTTTACCTCAAGCTTAGAGGAGGATTTAAAGCGCAGGGATTTTACCATCAATGCCATAGCATATAGCAAAAAGGAGGGCTTTATCGACCTCTTTGGCGGTATGGAGGATTTGAAAAACGGGTTGATCCGATGTGTCGGAAGAGCGGAGGAACGTTTTACAGAGGATGCTCTGCGTATCCTTCGGGCAGTCCGATTCTCCGCGCAGTTGGATTTTACTATAGAAGCGGATACGCTAAAGGCGGTAAAAGACAAGGCTGGGCTTCTCACTAACATCAGTGCAGAACGAATTCGGACGGAGCTGATGAAGCTTTTGGTATCGGATCATCCGGACCGTCTCAGGCTCCTGTATGAAACCGGTATTACTGCCATTGTTTTGCCGGAGTTTGATAAGGCAATGGTTACCAGGCAGAATAATCGGCATCATATCTATACCGTAGGAGAGCATACCATACGATCAGTATGTGAGGTTGCGGGAAAATCGGAAGAAAACCGGTTTACACCGAAAGAGAGGGCAATTCTTCGGTGGGTGATGCTGCTTCATGATCTGGAGAAGCCGAATACGGTCAGTGTTGGTAAGGATGGGCAGGATCATTTCTATGGGCACCAGGAAAAAGGAGCAATTACGGCGAAAGCGATTCTGAAGAGGTTAAAATTTGACAATGAAACAATTGATGCAGTGGTTCATTTGATTCGCTGGCATGACTACCGGTTTGTCTTAACGCCGGTGGGGATGCGCAAAGCGGTCTCCATGATCGGTAAGGAATATATGGACCTGCTCTTTGAGGTAAATCGTGCGGATACCTCGGCTAAAAATCCGGAATTCACCTCCGAGAAATATGAAAAGTTAGAAACAGCTATTAAGCTGTATAAAGAAATTCAAGAAAAGAAGCAATGCGTTAGCTTAAAGGAATTGAATATCAATGGAAAGGATTTAATTGCCGCCGGCTATCGGCCGGGAAGGGAGTTGGGAGAGCTTCTTAACCGGCTTCTTGATTGTGTGATAGAGAATCCGCAATTAAATCAGAAGGATATACTTTTAAACTTGGCAAAAAATAATTAGCATATTGATACCTCCACAGGAATATTTTGTAGTAGTCTAAGTGATGCAGTATTCGAAGATGGTGGGATAAACAGGTTTTGGAGAAAGCGAACAGAAATTTCTTCCAAGGCCTTTTTATATTCATGAATTGTACTGCAATTACATAAGATTAGTAAGACGGGTATAATCATTGGTTGGGAGGTTTGGCTGTGGAGGACAGAAGTCAGGAAGCATTAAAAAAGTATAGTCTTAAGATTTACAATATATATAGGGCCAGGGGCGCGTTTTTACTTGAGACCGATTGCGGTTTGAAGTTGTTTAAAGGTTTTGAGGGAACCAGAAACCGAGCCGGTTTTGAGGATAAAGTAAAAGAGCATCTATATGCATGCGGATATCATAATACGGATTTGTTTGTCAGAACAATAGAGGATAATATCATATCGGAGGATTCGAACGGCTGTCTGTATATTATGAAGAACTGGTTCTGGGGGGAAGAGTGTAACCTAAAAGAGTTATCGCAGATCGAGATGGCAGCAGCAAATCTTGCCAAACTACATAATGCACTGGTAAATGTTGAATTTACAAAGGAACAGGTGGAATATAATATTTCTGACAATTTATATCAAACCTTTGAAAAACGGAATCGGGAATTAAAACGGGTCCGGGGATATATCAGGGATAAGAGGCAGAAAAATGAATTTGAGATTTCGTATCTAAACTACTATAATGAATTCTACAATCAGGGTTTAAGCGCCTCAGAGCGGCTTATAAACTCGGCATATACACATCTGCTATCGGAGGCTGTAAAACAGCGCCGTGTCTGCCATGGAAATTATACCTATCATAATATTATTATGGTTAAGACGAAGGCGGAGGCAATGGATAAGACTTATGTACCGCCGGGTTGGGTAAATAAGCAGCCGCTGTCCGTTACGGATCTTTCCGAATGTGACGGGTCCATAATCGCAACTACGAATTTTATGAAGGCGCATATCGGTATACAGATTTCCGACCTTTATCAATTAGTGCGAAAGGTTATGGAGAAAAATGATTGGGATATTCTATATGGCAGTAATATGATTGAAGCTTACGATAAGATAAAACCGATATCGAAGGCGGAGTTAAATTTATTGTACATACTCTTACTTTATCCCGAGAAATTTTGGAAGATTACAAATTACTACTATAATGGGAAGAAATCCTGGGTATCCGTGCGTAATATTCAAAAGCTTAACAATATCGGAGAGCAGAATCCTAAAAAGGATGAATTTCTAAGGAAGCTTGAGAGTGTCCTTTAGGAAGAATCGAGGATTGCTGATTGCACTTTAAATATGCTATACTCTTATTATATTAACGAAACAATACTTGATTTAAGTGTCAAAAGCCGATTTATTGTTACTATTCACACCCACCATGTATATCATGTTATGATTTCGACAAATGTATCCGAATTCGGAGNNAGACGCTTTCGCTTAGTTGCATTACGTAACGGTACATAAGGCTCCAAAATACGGAGCCAAAGTACCGACGAATGCAAATACTCCTTATCGGATATCATTTGTCGAAATCATAGTATAGACTTTGCCCAGGGTGTGAACAGTAACGATTTATTAATTGAATTCATCAATTTGCACAGTTTATACATTGATAAGTAATAGGAAACAAATTTACTGAGGAAGAATTTTAAGGGTACGAGAATGGATAAGCAAGAGGTTAAGAAACGAAACAGAATAAATAAACGGCCGATCACAAGTCTGCTGATTGGATTGGCTTTTCTTTCCATTATATTTCTTACGATGATGTTCAGTTCCCCGAAGGATGCGGTGCAGGGAAAAAAGTCAAGGGGAAACGCTCCCAGAGAAAAGGAGCAGGAAAAGCTTACGTCTGAAGATTATGACAGTGAGATGATGGCCGTAGTAACCGGAATGGACACAGAGAAGCGGGAAATTACGCTGCTTGATGTAGATACCGGGGAGACCATAATATTAGCCTATACCGGCGGAAGTGATATCACAGATAAGTATGGGCAGGCCGTTACGGCGGGCCAGATACCGATCGGCACGATGGTAGATGCCGGATATCGGAAGGATTCTCTTAAGCTGATGAAAATGCGGATATCAAAAAAAGCCTGGGAGTACATAGATGTCAGTAATCTGAGCATTGACCGTGATATGAAAATTATGAAAGTCGGTCCAAAAAAATATAAATACACCGATGATATCGTCATCCTTGATGGCGAAAACTTTATTTCCGTGGACGGGTTAAAAGAGCAAGACCTTCTTACGCTCCGGGGAGAGAATGAGGTAATCTGGTCGGTAACGGTTAATAAAGGCCATGGGACAGTAAGGCTCATAGACACCGAAGGGTTTTTGGGGGGTCATGTAACCGTAGGCTATGAAGCAATGCAGGAAATCGCGGAAAATATGGTGATTACCGTACGGGAAGGAAACTATAATCTGACGGTAGAGAACGGAAAGTATAGTGCAACGAAGAATGTTACGATCACCCGCAATGAGGAAACGGTCGTATCCTTAGAAGGACTTGGACAAATGCCGGAGAAAACAAGCCGGATCACCTTTGACATCTCACCGTTTGGGGCAGATTTGTTTATAGATGATGAATTAACCTCCTATGCGAATCCGGTGGAAATGACCTATGGGGAGCATGAGATCGTCGTATCCCTGGGAGGTTACACAACCTATCGCGGTAAATTGACCATTAAGGAAGCCGATCAGACCGTGAAGATTACTCTTCCGGAGGCAAGCAGTAAAAAAGATGCGGATGTGGTAGTAACGGAGAATGAAAATTCCCCGGAGGAGACAGGACAGAAGGATCGGAATACGAAACCGGGCAGTGAGCAGAATGGAAACGACGGCTATTCGATTGATGAGGATCATTTTATCTATGTGCAGAATCCGTTAAATGCATCCGTTTATCTGAACGGCGAATATATGGGGACCTCACCTGTGGGGTTTGAAAAAATAATCGGCTCCCATGTCATAACGTTTATCAGGGACGGATATGAAGTAAAAAGCTATACCATCGAAGTGGAGGACGACGGATTGGATACCTTCCTAAGCATGCCGGATCTGGAGCCTATTGAATAAAGGAAAAAATTGATTTAAAAAAAATAGCATATATTGGAACATTGTTAGAATCTATGTCAATCGATTCTTGTGGTCCCTCTCTTTTCAAAAAAGCTTTTGTAGGCTATAATTAATGTAAAATTATGGTAAAGAGAGGGGCTTTTTATGGTACAATATCTTATTGAAGAAAATATTATTATCTATATTTTTGCCGGACTCTGCGGCATTGGTTTTATTACCCGGCTAATCCTGGATTTGGTGTATAACCATTTTGTCAGAGAATCGGATAGTATGGGTTCCACAAAGAACAAACAGCTAAAACACATGAAGTTAAAGTTTGAAACCTGTTATAAATTAAAGATAGGTGTGAATAATGTGGATACTTTTGTGGATAAGAATGTATATAAGCACCGGTTTTGTGGAATTTTATTATCCACATGGGAGAATTTCGGTGGACAAGTTCTCTTTTTGTCCCTTCTGCTTGTGCCGGTAAGTGCTGTTTTTGGGGTAGCTTTCGATAGTGGGCAAGACAAAGTTTTATTAACAGGGGCTGTGGGTATATTGGCAAGTGCCATTTTAATCATTGTGGATAAAAGTATTAATTTGTCGAATAAGAAAGCAATGATAAAATTAAACCTGGAGGATTATTTTGGTAACTTTTGCAAGGTAAGGTTGGAACAGGAGGCCTTCCATCCGGAAGAGCTGGAGCAATATCGTAAGGAATACTTCCAGTCGGTTGAGGCAAGGAAGCAGATCAGCGCAGCCTCCGCGGCGACAAAAGAAGAGCCGAAGGCGGAGCTGGACCGAAGAAGAGAGGCAAGACGAAAGAAAGAGGAGGAGAAACGGCTTCAGGCAATAAAGAGAGCCGAGGAGCAGAAGAGATTAGAGGAGGCTCGCAAGGAAGAAGAAAGAAGAAGAATGGAAGAAAGAAAGCAGCTGGCAGCGAAGCGCAGGGAAGAGGAATTGAAGAAATTAGAGGAAGAACGGGCCGCTTTGGAGGCAAGAAAAGCGGAGGCAAAGAGAAAATCAGAGGAAAGGCAGCGATCCAATCTGCGTAAACAGCATAAAAACGGAGA
Source organism: Lachnospiraceae bacterium (assembly GCA_003519685.1). Lineage (GTDB taxonomy): Bacteria > Bacillota > Clostridia > Lachnospirales > Lachnospiraceae > Mobilitalea. The sequence goes on along the minus strand of DOWG01000139.1, from coordinate 2,835 downwards.
GAAAGAAGAAAAAGAAGAGATGTTACATAGCAGGGAAGAGGATCTATTACCTGCCTTCGAAGAAAAGGACAAGGATCCTGGCATTATGATTCGGGGAGTGGAGGAGATCCCGGTTGAGAAAGAGATGGATGGTATGGACAAGCCCCAGCTAAAAGCAGTGGAAGCAAAAAAGAAAGGCAAGTCCATAAGTACGCAGGAGGAAAAACTGGTAGAAGATATTTTAAAAGAATTTTTTGCATAGAAAATCGATTTATATAGAATAATCATTGAATATAGAGTTTGTCTTTGCTAAAATATATTATAATGAAATATTAAGAAAAGAGGAGTTAGCATGGCAAATAAAGTATCATTTGACTATTCTGCTGCAAAAAAATTTGTTTCGCAGGAGGAAACTGCGAAAATAAAGACGCTTGCGGAAGCTGCGAAAGCAGAGCTTTTGAATAGAACAGGCGAAGGAAATGACTTTTTAGGATGGATTGATCTTCCGGTCAACTATGATAAAGAGGAATTTAGCCGTATTAAGAAGGCGGCTGCAAAGATTCAGAAGGATTCCGAGGTTTTAATTGTTATCGGTATTGGAGGATCTTACTTAGGAGCAAGAGCTGCAATTGAATTTTTAAGACATAGCTTTTATAACTCCGTTTCCAAAGAAATCAGAAAGACACCGGAGATCTATTATTGCGGTAACAATATCAGCAGTACCTATATGAAACATTTGATGGATGTGATCGGAGACAGAGATTTCTCGGTCAACATCATCAGTAAGTCCGGTACAACTACGGAACCGGCAATTGCCTTCCGGATTTTCAAGAAGAAATTAATTGAAAAGTATGGCAAGGAAGAAGCGGCAAAGAGAATCTATGCTACGACGGATAAAGCAAAGGGTGCCTTAAAGAACCTTGCAACAGCAGAGGGCTACGAATCCTTTGTTGTGCCGGATGATATCGGAGGACGTTATTCCGTATTGACTGCGGTAGGACTTCTGCCGATTGCGGTCAGCGGTGCGGATATCACGAAACTAATGGAAGGCGCTGCAAGCATGCGGGAATATTGCTTAAGCAGTGCTTATGAAGAAAATGATGCGATGCAATATGCAGCGGTACGTAATATCCTGTTGCGTAAGGGCAAGAATATTGAGATTCTTGTTAACTATGAGCCCTCTTTGCATTATGTATCCGAATGGTGGAAACAACTTTATGGTGAGAGTGAAGGAAAGGATCAGAAGGGGATATATCCGGCATCCGTAGACTTTACAACCGATTTGCATTCTATGGGACAATTTATCCAGGATGGTTCACGTATCATGTTTGAGACGGTGATCAATCTGGAAAAATCATCGGAAGAAATCGTGATTGAAAAAGAAGAGGAGGATCTGGATGGACTGAACTATCTGGCCGGCCAAACCATGGATTTTGTAAATAAGAGCGCCATGAAGGGTACTTTACTTGCACATACCGATGGTAATGTTCCTAATCTTATGGTAAACCTGCCGGAGCAGAATGAATTTTTCCTTGGAGAACTCTTCTATTTCTTTGAGTTTGCCTGCGGCGTAAGCGGATATCTGCTGGGAGTAAATCCGTTTGACCAGCCTGGTGTGGAAAGCTATAAGAAGAATATGTTTGCTCTTCTTGGAAAGCCCGGATATGAAGCGCAGAGAGAAGAACTGTTAAAGCGATTATAGAAAGCATAAGGTTACTATTCACACCCG
>DOWG01000139.1:0-1089 GCA_003519685.1 Lachnospiraceae bacterium | reverse complement strand
ATATCATTTGTCGAAATCATATTATAGACTTTGCCTAGGGTATGAATAGTAACAGCATAAGCAGCCAAAGAATATGAATAACAGGATTTGTTTGCAGTCACAGAAATAATGGCATGGGAGTATAATATAGTAACAATTGTTTTTGGTACCGAGAGCGGTAACGTCGGGATAGGTGTACATATCTTTGACTATCCGCAACCGAATCCCTTTTTACCTCATGCCCAGGTGTGAACAGATTACTGCCTTGATACCTTACCAGAAACATTCGGCTGCTTAACATAGATATGACAATCCGCCCCTTTTACAGTTATTTTGTAAGAGGGGCGGAATTGCTTTTTTATCGTATAGGAAATTGCATGCAAACTCTTTGTTACTGTCCCGTTACGGCATTATGGCGATATAGAAATACATCAGGATGAAATGGCACAGGCTGCCGCCCATAACGAAAAGATGAAAAATCTCATGGGATCCGAAATATTTGTGCCTCCCGTTAAAGATGGGTAGTTTTAATGCATATATAATTCCGCCGATGGTATAAATGATTCCGCCGGCGAGTAACCAGGCAAATGCTGCAGGCGGAAGTGTATTCATCAGCTGCGTAAAGGTAAGCACACAAGCCCACCCCATAGCGATATAAATCACGGAGGAGAGCCACTTTGGACCGTTGACCCAGAAACCGGTAACGATAATTCCGATGGCAGCCAGCGCCCAGATAAAAGCAAGAAGAGCGATACCGGTTCTGCCGCCGAGGGCGATAATGCAGATCGGCGTATAAGTCCCGGCAATTAATACATAGATCATCATATGGTCAAACTTCTGCAGTCTCCGGTTTACCTTCGGCGTGCCTTTAATACTATGATATACCGTACTGGCGGTATAGAGTAAGATCATACTTAAAATAAAGACACCCAGGGAAATGAGATGGATCGGACTTGGGTTCGAGGCGGCCTTGATCAGTAAGGGTGTTGCAGCAAACAAGGACATTAAGGTTCCGATAAAATGGGTAATAGCGCTTCCCGGGTCCTTCATACTTTTCAATGACATAGAATCAGCTCCTTTAAAAACTATAATTGAATATGTAACTATGTG
>DOWG01000232.1:2606-2731 GCA_003519685.1 Lachnospiraceae bacterium | reverse complement strand
CTTTATACCGATTTGGAAGATGATGAAACGAAAGCCCTTGCCCTTAAAATCAGAGAATTATATGACACGGAATTATTAGAGAATAATCCGGAGGAGGATTATCTGAAAAATATATACACGGAAAT
>DOWG01000232.1:0-2450 GCA_003519685.1 Lachnospiraceae bacterium | reverse complement strand
CAGCGCAGAAATGAGGTTAATCATGACAAAGGATACACTAATTTTAGGTATAGAATCATCCTGTGACGAGACAGCGGCAGCCGTTGTAAGAAACGGAAGAGAAGTACTGTCCAATATTATTTCGTCTCAGATTGAACTGCACAAGCTGTATGGCGGTGTTGTACCGGAGATAGCATCAAGAAAACATATCGAAAAAATAAATCAGGTCATAGAGGAGGCACTAAACACCGCAAATGTAACGCTGCAGGATGTGGATGCCATTGGTGTGACCTATGGGCCGGGGCTGGTGGGAGCCCTTCTGGTTGGAGTTGCCGAGGCAAAGGCGATCAGCTTCGCAACGGGGAAACCACTGGTAGGAGTGCATCATATCGAGGGGCATGTCTCTGCAAATTATATTGAACATAAAGACTTAGAACCGCCGTTTTTATGTCTGATCGTATCCGGGGGGCATACCCATATTGTTTTAGTAAAGGAATACGGCAAATATGAAATCATAGGCTATACGCATGATGATGCAGCGGGGGAAGCTTTCGATAAGGTAGCAAGAGCCATTGGACTTGGATACCCCGGCGGACCCAAGATAGATAAACTTGCGAGGGAAGGAAGAAAGGATGCCATAACATTTCCAAGAGCCCATATAGAGGACGCTCCCTATGATTTTAGCTTTAGCGGGTTAAAATCGGCAGTATTAAACTATATTAATTCCTGTGAAATGAAAAAAGAAGAAGTGAACCGGGCGGATGTCGCTGCTTCTTTCCAGGAAGCGGTGGTGGATGTTCTGGTGACAAGGACAGTTTTGGCGGCAAAAGATCATGGGATGAAGAAGGTGGCTATTGCAGGAGGAGTTGCGGCAAATTCGTCTCTTCGGGAGGCAATGCAAAAAGCCTGTGAGAAAAACGGGCTCTCTCTTTATTACCCTTCCCCGATCTACTGTACCGACAATGCAGTAATGATAGCATCCGCAGCCTATTATGAATATCTGAAAGGTTTCCGGAGCGGACTGGATTTAAATGCCGTACCAAATCTAAAGATTGGACAGCGGTAAGTTCTGTTTGGATTAACGGAATTATTTTTAGACTTTTGGCGATGGAAAAATTGATAGGTAAAAATTATACAGGAGCTGCATATGGGAGATAAGAAAGTAACCGCCGTTGTATTGGCAGCAGGCAAAGGGAATAGAATGAATTCATCCGTAGCAAAGCAATTTCTAATGCTGGGCGGTAAGCCGGTGGTGTATTATTCATTGAAAGCATTTGAAGACAGCAGCGTGGATGAAATTATACTGGTTACCGGAAGGGATCAGAGGGATTATTGCAGAGATAATATCGTAAAGCCCTATCATATTAGTAAGGTTACCCAAATTATTGAAGGCGGCAAAGAGCGATACGATTCGGTATACCAGGCATTGATCAGTATCTGCCAGACCGATTATGTTCTGATTCATGATGGGGCAAGGCCTTTTATCACAAAGGAGCAAATTGAAAAGATCATAGATGAGGTTATGAAATATAAGGCCTGTATCCTTGGTACACCGGTGAAAGAAACGATAAAAGTCGTTGATTCCAATGGATTTATTACAGCGACGCCTGCCAGAAGTAAGCTGTGGGCGGCACAGACCCCCCAGGCATTTGCATACGAAGCGATAAAAAAAGCCTACACGATCTTTCATCAAGAGCAGGATAGCACGGAGGCAGCAGTAACGGATGATGCGATGGTCTATGAGACCTATCTCGGAAATACAGTTAAGATAATCGCAGGTAATTACAGTAATATTAAAATTACAACACCGGAGGATTTGATGGCGGCGGAGGTCTTGCTGAATACAATAACATTTTAATTTGTTTTAATATAATATAATAAATAAACAATTCCAAGAAAAAGATTAAAAATCACTTGACACTTCTTTCTTGCGATGCTATACTAGCTAAGCGATGTTTGGAGAGATGTCCGAGTGGTTTAAGGAGCTGGTCTTGAAAACCAGTGATCCCGCAAGGGACCGTGGGTTCGAATCCCACTCTCTCCGCTTGATCTCGAAGCATAAAGTCAGCCAATAACAATTCTGGAGAAATACCCAAGAGGCTGAAGGGGCTCCCCTGGAAAGGGAGTAGGTCGTTAATAGCGGCGCGAGGGTTCAAATCCCTCTTTCTCCGTTCTGATTTTTTGAAAAATCAAGAATAAAAAATCAGTAAAAATAAATTAAAAAAAGTAGTTGACAAGAGCTTGAATGCGTGATAAGATAAACAAGCTGTCGTTGAGAAAACACAGCAAACAAGAGCATTTGAGAGCTTATGAACCTTGATAATTGAACAGTGAAACAACCCTGAAAATTCTAAAATCATGAGACTTTCACATGAGTCTCAAAAATAGAAGTTTCAAGACGATTGACCAAGCCAATCGTACGATGCTACTGACTTTACGCAGACAGTAACATACGAACTCGTATTTGATAC
>DOWG01000134.1 GCA_003519685.1 Lachnospiraceae bacterium | reverse complement strand
ATATCATCGTGTCAGAGATATAGTAATAATGCACAAATGATTTACCTGCCTTCCCTATATCGGGCGGTTAAGATTTCCCTCAGTGAAATCACTTATGAAAAAACAGGAATGGTAATGGAATATGAAGGATTGTCACAATATTATTATGCATTTCGGGTAGATCCGGATTTTATTCCCACGGTATTGGAATCAATGAAAGACCTGCTGATCAATATTCCTACGATTGTAATTTTCAGTTTCTTTATGGCAAACGTCCTAAATCAAAAATTTATTGGAAGGTCAGTCGCACGAGCGGTATTTTTCCTGCCGGTCATTACCGCAACCGGCATATTGGTTATGGCAGAGGCAAATGATACCATACAGATGCTATATTCGGGCAGCGGTAAGCTGAATGAGGGAGGGCTGAGCAATAATATCTTTAATTATGAGAACTTTAAAATGATGTTTCTGAACTCTTCCATTAATCAGCGCTATGTATCCTTCTTATTTGCAACGATCGACAGGATTTATTATATCGTAACGACAAGCGGTGTGCAGATACTTATCTTCCTTGCGGGACTTCAGTCCATTCCGGAATCAATGTTTGAAGCAGCTAAAATGGAAGGTGCAACCTCTTGGGAGATATTATGGAAGATAACATTTCCCTATATCTCGCCTTTGATTTTAGTATCCGTGCTATATACGATTATTGAAACATTTTACAGCTTTAGTAACCCGATTGTAGTGTATATCAATAAATATCTGCAAGATCCGAATAATTTTTCCTATGGTTCCGCAATCTCACTGATCTATTTTGCCGTATCAGCCGTAGCGATTGCCGTTATATGTTTAATCATTAACCGTTTTATTGTATATCAGGATTAGATAGGGGGATGGCGAAAATGGATAATAATAGGACGCAAACAAAAAACATAAGGTTAATTCGATTTAAAACAAAATATATCAGTGTTCGGTTTCTGGGTTCGGTCTGCTGGAAAATTATCAGAACGATTATCTTACTTGGACTTGGATTTATCATTTTGTATCCGATTATCGTGAAAGTAATTGCATCTTTTATGACGGTGGATGATCTTATCGATTCAAGTGTAAAGTATTTTCCCAGGCATCCGGTCTTGGATAATATCAAGTATGTATATTACAAATTAAACTACCCCAGATCCTTGCTTAATTCGATCGTTTTTTCAGGTGTGATTGCCATAGCCCAGGTTATGGTTTCGACCTTCGCCGGATATGGCTTTGCCAGGTTTAAATTTTTTGGGAAAAACCTTATCTTCGGACTACTGATGTTGACCCTGCTGATGCCGCCGCAGGCAATACTGGTTCCGTTGTTTTTAACCTTTAAGTATTTTTCCATCGGTCCGATTCAGATAAATCTGCTTAATACCATATGGCCGTTTATTATTTTGTCTTTGACCGGATTAAATTTAAAGGGCGGACTCTATGTTTTTATGATGCGTCAATATTACAGGGGCCTGCCGAAGGAATTGGAAGAAGCCGCTTACATTGATGGGGCAGGTGCATTTAAAACCTTTTTTTATATTGTGTTACCAAACGGTATCCCCCTTATGGTGACCATATTTTTGTTTGCATTCACCTGGCAGTGGTCGGAAGCGATCTATACACCCCTGCTATTACCGAATATACAGGTTTTAACAAGGCTTATGCTTAATGTTATTTCACCAAACAGAGACATAGATCCGGCTTATCTTTCCGTTATAAAAAATACGGCGGGATTATTTACCATATTCCCGATTATTGTAGTTTATTTAGCGCTGCAGAGGTATTTTATTAAAGGAATAGAGCGAAGCGGAATTGTGGGTTAAGGGAAGGAAGAAAATAATGGGAAGGCGAAAAGGGATTGCGGCAGCTGCAGTGTGGTGCTTTCTAGCGATGATCGCTCTGTCGGCATGCAGCGATACGGCACCAAGTGATAAGGCATCAAAGGATACTGCAGCATATACGAATACTGCGGTTAACGAAAATAACAGTGAGGTTTTACAGCAAGGCAAGTCGGAAACAGCAGAGGAAGAGAAAAACTTGAAAACAACAGATGGTAAGAAGAACTCCGAAACAATAGATAGAGAGAAAAAATCGGAAACAGTAAATGGAGAGAAGAAAATGGATGAAATACAGACTGGTAATTTACAAGATCATAGTAAACTGGCACAAACCTTTACAAATAGCATGGAAATAAAGGAGCTGGCCGAAAGAGATAAGAAAAGAGCTTCCGAAATGGCGGAGCAGTTTTATAAGGATTTTTATATGATGGAGAAAGGCTTTCTGAGGCTGTATTATCCGCCTGAGGTACTGACGAAAACACAGGTTAAGAATGAGCCTGCAACCTGTTGGGAATACGGAGCCCTGATGTCAATGCAGTCCCAGCTTGCAATTATGGATCCGGAGCAGATACCGATGCTTCACCATGTAAATGAGAATCTGGATTATTATGGCTATCAGAAAGATGGTGAATTATGGGGATATGTTGTCCGACGGGGCAGCAGGAAGCTGGGAGCAACAGACCCCGGATTAGCTTATGATGACAATGAGTGGCTGGTGATAAATTTTTTACGCTCCTATGAGGTGACAGGGAAAACAGAATATTTAGAAAAAGCAGAATATTTAATGAACTTCGTTCTTGAGGAAGCCTGGTTTGAACCTTTGGGGGGCATATTCTGGGATACCAGAAAGGAAGCAAGGCACAGCTGTTCGAACCAGCCGGTGATCAAACCTCTTGTGGATCTATATCAGCATACAGGAAAAGAAGAGTATCTGGAATGGGCGAAAAAAGTGTACGATTTTTCAATTACATTAAAGAATCCGGAGCTAAATATCTACGAAGATCTGGTAAGGGCGCATCCGGATGAGGATGGGAACTGGATCGAGGGTGTGCCCGGGGGAGGATACTATACCTATAATACCGGAACTATGATCTCGGGAGCAGCGGCATTGTATGGGGCTACCGGAGAAGAAAAATATTTAAAGGAAGCTCTGTCGGCAGCGAAAGGTGCTTATGATTACTTTAGCCGGACGGTATCCGATACCGTTACTTACTGGCCGTGTACGTCAAATATATGGTTTAATTGTATTCTGCTAAGAGGCTATATCGATTTGTACGAATATGCTCCGGAGCAGGCAGAAGAATACATTATAACATTTCAGAATACCATGGATTTTGCGTATGAGAATTACTTATATGAAGGATATCTGCCGATCAATTGGATCAGAGGATGGGGGACACAGGAACGCGATAAGGATTTGCGTAGGAATGCGCTGGATCATGCCGCCAATATAGAAATGTATGCAATGTTAGCAAATTGGCAGACCGCCCGAAGCAAAAAGTAATCCTATTGCTCCGGAACACCTGAAAGTGTGGTAGACTGAATGTCAGATAACTCTTTCGGTGATTTTATCCTTTATAGTGTCGTAACATAGGATACCATAAAATGGCTTGAAAGGGTTATCTTTTTTTTAAAAACTTTTGACTGTCCAGTTCTCTTATATAATTATGGAAAAGCTTCTCTTTGTGTGTGTATATAATGCGCATAAAAATAATTGACAAATACGCATAAAGGGCGTATTATATAAACGCAAGGGGGCAACAATAGATGAAACGAAAAGATTTAATAAAGCTTCTCGAAAAAAATGGATGGTACTTAAAACGGTATGGTGGAAACCATGATATATATACCAACGGTACAAAATCGGAACCAATTCCAAGACATGCAGAATTAAATGAGAGGTTGGCAAAAGAGATAATCAAGAAGTTGGGGCTGTAGAGCACTTCCTCTTGACTTCATCTATTATTCCCGGTAAAGGAGGAATCATCATGAAAGAGGCTTATCCAATAATAATAGCAGAGGAAAAAAATGGATACTATGTATCAATCCCAGATTTTGATATAGCAACACAAGGAAACAGCATAGCCGATTCTATTTCAATGGCACGAGATGCGATTGGTCTAATGGGAATCGATATGGAGGATGACGGAAAGCCATTACCAAAACCATATATGGTAAAAATTCAACCAGGCGATAAGGATATTGTTACTTTAGTAGATGTGGATTTTACAGAATATCGAAAAAGAGTAGATAATCATGCAGTTAAAAAAAATTGCACAATTCCTTATTGGCTTAATGTTGAGGCAGAGAAAGCTGGAATTAATTTTTCTAAAGTACTGCAAGATGCATTGCAGGCGGTACTAAAGGCATCAAAATAAGTATGTTTCGTTTACTCGTTATACTGGTACAATTGGTACTTGGGGAGTAACATCACTATAACGGGAATAGAAATTAAATTGAAAATTATATAGACATGAAATGTTTACTATTTTATAATGTTTATAAAATATATTACTTGGAGGGATGAATAAAAGAGACAGCTGTTTTGAGTCATGGCTAGATGAAATAAGAAGGGCTCCGTAATAAATATGTAATGAACTAGATTATTAACGAAAAATAGGTGGAGGACAGAGATGACATTATTAATCGAATTATTGAAAGCGGCCCTATTGGGGATTGTAGAGGGAATCACGGAATGGCTGCCGATCAGCAGTACCGGACATATGATTTTGGTAGATGAATTTATACAGCTAAGCGCCCGGGATGAATTTAAGGAAATGTTCTTTGTGGTAATCCAGTTAGGTGCTATCATGGCAGTTATTCTGTTGTATTTTCATAAGCTAAATCCATTCTCGCCTAGTAAAACAAGGCAGGAGAAATTAGATACCATGAGTATCTGGTATAAGGTAATTATCGGAGTAATTCCTGCAGGAGTTATCGGCGTATTATTCGATGATTGGATCAATGCGCATTTTTATAATTATATAACAGTAGCCATCACATTGATCGTTTATGGTATTTTATTTATTGTGATAGAAAACCGCAATCAGGGAAAAGAGAGTAAAATCAAGAACTTTAGTGAACTTTCCTATAAAACAGCCTTTCTTATTGGGGTATTTCAAGTTCTGTCCTTAATCCCCGGAACATCCCGTTCGGGTGCTACGATTCTAGGTGCAATCCTGCTTGGTACTTCACGATATGTTGCCGCGGAATATTCCTTCTTTCTATCCATTCCGATTATGTTTGGCGCAAGTGCATTAAAGCTTTGGAAGTTTGGCTTCCATTTTACAGGAATGGAGATTGCTATACTGCTTACCGGTATGGTGGCTGCTTTTGCAGTTTCCCTCATAGCGATTCGCTTCCTGATAAGATACATTAAAAATAATGATTTTAAAGTGTTTGGTTGGTATCGAATTGTTTTGGGAACGTTGGTTATTGGATACTTTGTACTCTTTGGCTAATAGTACAATTGCGTATTCCGTAATTGATATGGGTATCATAAATTATTTTAAGATTTTGGTATGAAAAACCGGGTTGTTGTAAACAGCACAAGAAAAGTGTTTACAACAACCCGGTTTTTTGGTTAACGTAAATTGCAAATTCATATTCCTTTTTATTAACGATCTCTTGCGGGCATTTCCGCAGGTATTTCCGGAGTAGCGCTTGTATGATTCGGCTGTTCAATCTCTGTATGTGTATCATCTTTTACTTCATTATCAGTATTGGTATCTTTATCTGCACCGGTTCTCTTTGTTGGAGTACCTTTATTGTCTTCCATATCACGATACATAATCATAAAGCTCCTTTCGATTTACTTCTAGTAGTATTTGCAAAATTACTTTTTCTATTCGATATATTTGACACCTAACCATATTTTATGTTATAGGTTACAGGAAATGGTAAATATGGTATAGTAATATAAAATATAGCGGCAAATTTTGCAGGTTGTGGTTATTCTTGAATTTCACTTTGTTACCTGGGGAAAATGCAGGATGTTTGGCGAACGAAGGAGAAGGAAGGAGTGAGCTTACATATATGGAACTCGATAATATAAATTTAAATCCAAAGAAGAGATCAAAATTAAGATTATTCTAGGAAAAAGTTATTACCGAACTAGAAGGCGGCTATTTTGGCTTTTTGGAAATGTGAAGTTTGCCAAGGCAAACTCTAGCGCCGAGTGCGTTCTGCCGTAGGCAGATAAATAAGGGATTGCAGCATAGTGGAATGCAGCAATCCCTTATTTATAAAAATTCATATTTAATTAAACTTTTTGTTCTTCCTGCTCACCCTCGTTAACAATTTGTTCGAGTACATTAATGAGATCGTGAATATCATAGAGTTCAACATTCCGATCTAAAATAGCATTTTTTAGATCAATGGATAGTGTTTCAAATTTATCCTTGATTGCCGGAGCTACATAGGACATAACATCACCTCGGAATTAGTGTAACCGAAATGATTAGGTAAAATACATCCTTCCAAATAAAGCCTTCCTAACAAATCATCTTCTTCAATTTGTACAAATCAAAGAAAAGCGGGGGTATATTGTGCCTGCGGCCCAAAGTTTACAGGCTTTGAAGAAAGGTATGATTATTATGCAAAAGGATTCTCCGTGCGGTATAGCATTTCCTTGGGCTGATTAAAGCCAATATCTTCAACCTCAAGGTACCGGAACAAATCATACAGCGGTTTGCCAAAATGTCCAAAAGCCACGGCACCATGGTGCGGAAAATTCTTTTCGATGAGTACGTGACGATAGAAGCGTCCCATTTCCGGAATTGCAAAAACACCGATTGATCCGAAGGAACGGGTTGCTACCGGAAGCACTTCTCCTTCCGCAACATATGCTCTTAATTTTGCATCGGCAGTACTCTGTAAACGGAAAAATGTAATCTGACCGGGCAGGATATCTCCCTCCAGAGTTCCTCTGGTAATGTCGGGTTCCTGATTCGGCTCTAAGCTTCTGGCCATGATTTTCTGATACTTCATAGTATAATTGCTTAACTTACAGCTTGCTGTATTGCCGCAATGGAATCCCATAAAGGTATCTTTGATACTGTAGTGGTATTTGCCCTTGATCTCGGTCTGATACATATCATTCGGAACCGTATTGTTGATATCAAGAAGGGTAACAGCATCCTCGCTGATGCAGGTACCGATATATTCGCTTAAAGCACCGTAGATATCTACCTCACAGGAAACCGGAATACCCATCGCGGTAAGGCGGCTGTTAACGTAGCAAGGGACAAAACCGAACTGCGTCTGGAAGGAGGGCCAGCATTTATTTGCAAAGGCTACAAATTGTCTGGATCCTTTATGAGCCTCTGCCCAATCAAGCAGGGTCAGTTCATATTGTGCTAATTTAGGTAGAATACCGGGCATCTTATTCCCGGAGCCCAGCTCTAACTCCATGCTTCGGATTACTTCCGGTATACGGGGATCATCGGCATGTTCATTATAGGCTGCAAATAGATCCAGTTCGGAATTTTCTTCGATTTCAACACCTACATTATAAAGCTGCTGTATCGGTGCGTTACAAGCAAGAAAATCCTGGGGACGAGGACCAAAAGAGATAATCTTAAGATCATTTAAACCGATAATTGTTTTTGCAACCGGAAGGAATTCGCCGATCATATCGGCAACTTCTTCTGCGTTTCCAACCGGATATTCCGGTATGTAAGCTTTGATTCCTCTTAATTTTAAGTTGTAGCTGGCATTAAGCATACCGCAATAAGCGTCACCTCTGCCATCCAATAAATCATCGCCGCTTTCCTCGGCAGCCGCGACAAACATAGTAGGTCCGTCGAAATACTTTGCCAATAAAGTTTCCGGGGTTTCCGGTCCGAAGTTACCCAGATATACAACAAGGGCGTTGCATCCTGCATTCTCAACCTCAGATAGAGCTTTCCTCATATCATTTTCATTTTCTACCGTTGTAGGACATTCAAAAATGTTGCCGATTCTTTTTTTATAAGCAGCAACAACGGCTTCCCTTCGACGAATGGACAGTTCCATCGGAAAACAATCCCTGCTTACGGCAACAATCCCTAACTTTACCTCCGGTATATTTTTCATAAAAACACTCTTCCTTTCTGTATCCGCCTGCTTTAAAGCTGCCGCAAAAGGTTCTGGCGGGGAGCTTTAGAGTCAACATGGATTTTTATATAAACTATGCGGACATTCTATAAATCATTATAATGATTTATATTAGTGCAGTCAATAAATTATACAAGATAATGTAAATAGAGCTGTTCTTCAGTTACTGTTCACACCTGGGC
>DOWG01000062.1 GCA_003519685.1 Lachnospiraceae bacterium | reverse complement strand
TCAATTTGAAATTAGGCAGATTTTGTGGTCTGCCTAATCTCATATTCTATAATTACGGTATAAATATTTTGTAACCCGTATTGGATAGATCGTATTCCCAATAGAGAGTCACTTTAACATTTTTCATCGTAGATGCTGCTCCAGCAGTAGCATTATACTTAAACTTCCAGATTTGTTATGTAGGTCGACGGGTTACATTTGTTATTCTAAAATCACTCCCTTCAATAACAAAACCTGTATCATTAAGCTTCTATCTTCTATCTTTACTATGGTGCCCGATTATTATCAAAGATGATCTCTTCGTATTACACAGTTCCAAAGTAAATCTCACTAAAATGTTATTCGATAAATAATATGGAAATTATACTTTATCTAAATCTGTAGTCTGTTTGAGGCATTGTCTTCGTAATGTCCTTCTCCTTGAATCGTATTCCTTATACGATTTTTTCATCTTATTTGGTATATCGGCACAACTCTTACTAACCTTTACAATATGTACCAAATAGATTTTCTTAAATCTCAATAATGATGAAATAACCACTTTTAGATACTATATCTTTCCTGATTACTAATTTTGTTCAATCATTATTTAAAGTCTCAATAATAAGCAGCGGAACCAATTAATCTATCCGGTACACGTGGAGTAGGAATATAATCACTATTTCCAATGGAATAAAGCTTAGCAAAGCACATAAACCTTTATGACACTTTAGATATGCTAAGACAATGGGAGAACTGAAAAAAATGCAATCCTGATAAAATCAATCAGTCCTGTTACAGGCGAGAAGGTACATCACGATTTTCAATGTATAAATATATTAAAAAAGCGTCTGATCTTAAATATACTGTAGTATATCACAAGGGAAACTGTGCTTACGGCTTATGCTGCCGCAAAGGAAGACCAGGTACTGACGGCAAACTTCTTATCGGAGGCCTCCCCGACTGTACTGCAACCGAATGTCGAAGTGCTGTTGCCGGAATACATCTGATTTGCATTTCCACACGCACAAAAGAGCCGCCAAACCTGTATCATCAAGTTTATGCGGCTCTTTTCCGATATTACTTCCCATGGATACACCAATATCATGGTAGGGCAGCAACTCTGTTAAAACAGCAGCTCCATCTGTTCCATCTCTTCCACCTTAACCTGGGAAGCACGAACGGTAAGTACGGGCTTTTCTCCCTTAATGTGCTCTCCCTTCAGATATTGTACATCCTTTTGCAGACCGGAATCGATTAAATTCAAGACATAGATATTATCAAAACGGTTATAGATGGATTCACCGCCCAGTCCGGAAAGGCATATTAATTGCGTGTTGTTTTTCTTTGCTACATCCATTAATGGCTTTAATAAATGTGCCGCATTGGTTTGAGCGAAAGGATTGTCCATCACTAAAACCTTACCTTCCTCCCTCTCATAGAATAAATCGGTATCCTCTCTCCGCATATAGGACAGCAGACTGGAAAGTACGACAAAAGCGGATAAGAATCCCTCTCCACCGGAGTTTTTCGCCACCTCGGCCCAAGTGATCGGATATTCTCGTTGTGCTTCTATCTTATATAATTTAATTCCAACATTTCCAATTCCGACTACCGTATCGTACAGATTCTTGGTTGTCACATGGGCTCCGATCATTTCCTCAATATTTTCATTTTCGCTAAGTCTTTGAAGTCCCCGCGCCGTCAGTTCTTCCATAAAATCCCGAAGCCTTAACTGATAGACACTTTCCTGCTCTTCCCATTCTGGCAGCTTTATCTTCAGCATCTTAACGGAGCGGTCCCGCACCGTTATTGTAGAGTTGCGATCGATCTTCCCAAGGTTTTTGTGTACCTCACAGATATAATCAAGCAGCATTTCGATCACTTTCTGCTGTTCTTTTTCCACCATTGCAATGTCTACTTCCAGCTTCTCAAGTAACGCATGAAAGGAGGATAGGATAATGGTTAACTGTTCCAACACCTCTTTCGGTTCATCAATCAGCTGCAGCATAGTTTCCAGCGGCCTTTTAAAAAACTCCTCTTCATAATCCTTCTTCCGGGAGATACTATCCAGACATTTTCTAAGAGCTTCCCTCCTATTATCCTGAACCTCATCGGATTTGCGGTAATCCCTTACCAGCCTTCCGCGAAAATTGATAAGTTCTTTCCTGCTTAATTCCTTCAGATTATTTTTCCCCGTACCGCCAAATTCCTCTTCAAAAGGAAAAGTCTTATCCGTTGTAAAATCTTCAAATTCTGCCAGATTGGATAAATTATCTTCGTAGCTTTGTATCTTCTCTTCGCAGGACTTTAAATGCTCCTCCTCCTTTGAAATGTCCGTTAAAATCAACTTAGCACGTTTCTTAAATTCCAGATCAATAATCTGGCCCCGGGGAATCGGCTCCGTTTTTTCAAACTTCTCCTCCAGCTGTGCTCTTCCATCCATTATTTTATTCTGAAGAACCGCAATGTCGGTCGATATTTTATGATACTCCTTTTGAAGCTTTCGGAATTTATCTTCCTGAGAGCTTTGTTCCTTTCGGATTTCCCGCTCTACAAAGCTGTCTGCCTTAACCTCCTTATAGTCCTGTTCGGCAAGGTTATATAAGGCTTCCTTATCCAGTAATTGTGTCTGCTTTTTTTCAAATCTGTCCTTCGCCCGTTTCAGGTTTTCTTCCAGCAAAAGCTGATCATCGCTGATCTTCTTCGTCAACGCCTCGAATCTCGCTTCGATGTCTTCGATATCCTTATTAAGACGTTCCCCGGTCTGATAAGTCTGATATTCATTGACTTTCCTTTGCAGATCTTCCAGCCTGATATTTCCTCTTTCCCGATTCGCAGCAGCATCCCGAATAAATTGGTTAATTTCTCCGATTTGTTGCCTGCATTCCCCTATCTTGCGGTCCAGGATTTCCAAGTCCCCTGTTATCTGCTCCGATTGCTTCCTATTTTCAAGGTAATCTTCATATTGCTGATATAATTTTTCAAAATCTTGAATTTGGTTTTTCAGGGTTAGCTCTTGCTGATTATTGTTATCAATTTCATTCGATAACTCCCGCTGCTGCCGCTGCAGGCTTTCCTTTTTATTACGCAATTGATTTAAAGCTTCTTCGGTCTCTGCAATCCTTTGCCGGAGGGTCTCCAGCTCCGTGATACAAGTTTGATAAATGCTTTCGGTAACTGTTTGATACTTTATCTCATTGTATTTATCCTCGTATTCTTGGATCTCTTCCTTCTTCTGCTCTAAGAATTTGTTGACCTTGCTAAGCTCCGA
>DOWG01000168.1 GCA_003519685.1 Lachnospiraceae bacterium | reverse complement strand
TTCTTCACATCTACTAAGCTACCCGGTAATTCCAGAGGAATCTCTTTGTTTCCTCCGTTAAAATAAGCCGCCATTACTTTATTAAATTCGGCATAATGCTTCATTCCGGTATAGGATAGGATCATGACAGCATTTCCATCCTTAAGCTCCAGCTCGTCCATTACTACATTTTCGCCACCGGAGACCTGATTGTAGGAATTAATCTCCTCCATTACGAACTCTTCCAGCTCATTCAGGTTGTAGTAATCTTTATCAAACTCCTCAACGGTTGCCGCCTGGACTGCNNAGGTCCTCTTTCGTACACCCGGTAATGCCGGTTAAACACAGCAGAAGAATTCCACTAAAAATCAGCTTTTTCATAAATTTCCTCCCTACATATTGGGTTCATACCATTTTAACCTTAAAACAGGATTATTTCAACTCAAATATTTAAAAGAGTTTGCCAAGCGATAAAAAACTTCCTCAAGTAAAGGAATGTATCATTTCCAATGCTTTAAATTCATGATCCATATAGTATTTTTTATAATTTTTGATGCACCTGGTCAACTCACTCAATACCTTGGCGCTTACTCGGAATGTATATAGTTTTTCAATATCTGTTGATATTATGTATTGCATTGTATATAACGTTGATGTATCAATCGGAACTGCATTTGGGTCATACCCCCTGCAGCTTTCGCANNGAATTTCCCTCACATTTTACACAATAGAAAACCTGCGGAGCCTCCCCATTCAGAGCAAACATCTTTAGCTCAAAGACTGCCCGGATCAAAGGTAACTCAATCGTCTTCTTTACCAATGCTCTCAGGGTTTGATATAGGAGCTTTAAAACCTCTTTTTCATCATTATTTTCTTTCGCTATATAGTCTGCAACTTCGCAGAAATATAAACCGTAGCAGAGTCCCTGAAAATCCGTCCGAAGCTCCGGAAAATAATTCGAAATTTCAGCCGTTTGAACGCTGTAGGACGACCGCCCGATAAATAGGCTGAATTCACCGAAGGAAAACGGTTCGCTGCATGCTAATAAGGCGCTGTTTGGTCTCCTGGCGCCTTTAGCAAATGCTGAAATTTTTCCTTTTTCCTTTGTTAAAATCACCAACCGCTTGTCAAAATCACCAACCGGTGTGGCCGACAGAACCATTCCCGTCACAGTAGTTGATGCCGGCACAAAAACCACCCTCTTTACTGTTTGGCACCATTTGACCGAGTTCCTCTGACTCCTCTTCCCGTGTGCATGCAATATAGTTTAAGTAATCGTCAATTTTACCTGTACAAACGAATTTTTCCCAATAATCATAATTCTTCATAAATGAGCCCCCTAACCATGATATTTTCTTGTTACTGTTCACACCCTGGCAAAGTCTATAATATGATTTCGTCAAATGATATCCGATCAGGAGTATTTGCATTCGTCGGTACTTTGNNCGGATACATTTGTTGAAATCATAACATGGTATACATGGTGGGTGTGAATAGTAACATTTGTTATGTTCCTTTGCAGTTATTTTTTTCTGCTATATCATTAGGTTTCCCATTTCTTCTCTTTCTAAACGAGTTAGATTATCCCATTGACACTTTTTTACTATAAATCAAAGTCTTTCGAATCGAATCCATAGTTTTTTATAAGAAAGTCGCTGTCTCTCCAGTCCTTCTTCACCTTTACCCATAACTGAAGATTGACCCTGCAGTCCAGGAGATTCTCGATTTCNNATGTCCATGATTCCACCCGCCGCAGACGTATTTCGGCCGTTATTTGGGCGTTCCTTCATGCGGTCGATGACAACCGCAATTCCGTGAGGAATCTCATCATTCAAAAGCCGCAGCGCTTTCTCCCGGATTAACTCTGCCGCAATCTGCCTCTCCGGCTGATCGGTTATGGTATCTTCATCATAATACATCGGTCCTTCCGGCATATACCGGTAGATCGCATCCATAAGATCGCCGGTATTCTCACCCTTTAGCGCGGAAACCGGCACGATTTCCACGAAATTACAGAGGTCCTTATAGGCTGCGATACAGGTTAATATCTCCTCTTTTTTTACCGTATCTATTTTATTAATTACCAAAATGACCGGTGTCTTGCACCGATTCAACTTTTCAATAATATGCTGCTCTCCTGCTCCGATATAGGTCGAAGGCTCCACCAACCAAAGGATCAGATCCACTCCGCCTAAAGTGCGCTCCGCCACATTGACCATATACTCGCCCAGCTTATTCTTCGCCTTATGAATACCGGGCGTATCTATGAAAATGATCTGCCCGCGGTCCTCCGTATAAACGGTCTGAATCCGATTCCTGGTTGTCTGCGGCTTATTCGATGTGATCGCTATCTTCTGTCCGATCAGGTGATTCATCAACGTGGATTTCCCGACATTCGAACGTCCGATCAATGTGACAAATCCGGATTTATATTGTTTCTGCTTCATATCTGTCTCCCTTATTTGATCAAGCTTTTTACCGTTTTAAATAAATCCTTGTTCTCTTCCACCTTGGTTTCGTTGCCAATCACGCAGATATTGCCTGCTTTCAGAACTTCGCTTACCAATCTATGAAGCACCCGGATATCCTCTTCGGTCACATTTAGGACCTCATCTCTTTCCCTTTGCAGATCCTCCTCCGTGATACCGGCAAGATACATTGCAAGAGAACGTCTTCCTTTCCCCTGCGGAGTGAGCGGTGTATCCAGAGAGCTGAAGGTTCCGATGATATACTTGGTCATATCCCTCTCATCGACCGTAAAATTCTTGATATAATCAACTGCTTTTTCATAAATCTGATTCGTCTCTGACAGGTTCGGATCGCGGTAGGAGGTAAAATACGCATCTCCGTCAACCCCTGAGAAACCGCACATGCAACCGTAAGCGCCGCCCTTTACCCGGATATTCGTCCACAGATAATCATAGCTGAGTATGGTTTTCAGCACCTGAAGCGCGCCGGTGTAATCAAAGCCGGCCTTCATATAGTTACCGGTTCTTGCAACATATTGCACCTGCATAGCCGCTTTAAACCCCTCATTTTTACAAATCGGAATCAGCTCTACCTTCTCATAAGCATCAAAGAGCTTACTATCCGGTTTCTCCGGCAGTCCGGTCAGGAAGGAGGAGGCAAATTCCTCCTGAAAGCGTCTGCAGCCTTCTTCATCCGCGGTAATGCTGATCAACATTTTATTTTTAGTAAAGATCATCTTTAATAACTGTTTCAAATTGCCAATCGCCATTTCTGCCCTTCCGGCATAATTTGCAGAAAGGTCCTCCAGAAATTGATAAAAGGATATCCCGGCGGTGATGTCTTTAAACATTCCATGCACCGAATAATAGGACATTGCCCGGTCTACGGCAACCGAGTGCCCATTGGAATTAAAATACATCTGCATCTTTGATTTCATTTCATCAATGATTTCCTTTAGACGCTTCGTATTATCCAAAACCGTCCGATAAAGCATCTCTTCCATTAACTTGAAAGCCTCCGGCAGCTTATTATACAGCACCTTCGTGCTAAGCTCAAATACCGGGTAATACTTATCCGTACTGCCTTTTCTGGAAAAGCTTTTAACATTGGCCAGAATCCCGCCTGTTTGAATATTAATTTCATTGGACAGAGCAAGATAGCTGTAATTCTGCGTATCCATATAGCCAAGCACCATACTAAGCAAAGAAGTATAGGGGAGCAGTTCCTGCGGAATGTCCCGCAAATCAAAGAAGATACGCAAATATGCGATTCCATTGGTGTATACCTTATGATGCAGCACTTTCACATCATCAACCATAAGCTCCTTATTATAGAGAGGCTGCGTCTTCTTCCGGATGTCCTCTCTTGTGATCATCGGAATTCTTTCCAGTTCCTCTTTTGTAGACGGAGTCTCCTGATAGTTCTTTAAATGCTTTGTTTCCTCCACCATTTTACGGATTTCTTCCCTGGACAGACCCGCCTTATACGCGCTCAATTTTTCTTTCAGCTTCTCTTCCTTCTCGGCATTTAATCCTGTCTTTGGCATCAGTGTTACGAGCGTTGCATGGGTATTATCCAGTAAATATTTCTGAATCATGGTTTCATAATACCCTGTCCCAATCTGTTCCTTCAGGAATGCATAGCCTGCATTGTCCTTCAGATGAAGGAACGGCTGATCATTATCATGCAGCCAACTGCTCATGACCCGGAGTCCATACATCAGTCCTTTTGGGAATCTTCCGAAATCAGCCTCCCGATACCGGAATTCATAGAAATTAATTGCCGCCTGCAATGATTTTTCATCCAATCCCTCGTTAACCAATTTGGTTAAGGTATCCTGGATCACCCCGGTAAACTGCTCNNTGCTCCTTTTTACTCTCCTCCGAGTTTTTTGCTATAATTGAAAAGATAGGCTGAAGTAACTCGTCCTCATAATAGCCTAAGATATCTTTGCCGATACCGGCATCTAAAAGGGCCTGCTTCACCGGAGCTCCGGGAGCCTCTAAGAGTACATAGCTCAGGATCTGGAAGGTCAGACCGAGCTTCTTATCCAGAGAATTACCGATAACATAATTCTTGCTCAGATACGTATTGTCCTGCGGATTTTCCTCCTTGCCCAGGGAGTAAAATGAGGTAACTTCCTTTACCGCTTCGAAGCTATTCTGCATTTCAATCTCCGAATCGACCTCAAGATAGTCAAATTTACTTAAATATTCTTCATCCAGCCATTCCAGGCGTTCGGTAAAATCAATCGCGCCATAGAGATAGATATAACTGTTAGAAGGATGGTAATACGTTCTATGAAATTCGAGAAATTCCTCATAGGAAAGGTCGGGTATAAAATCAGGATCACCGCCGGATTCTACTCCATATGTGGTATCCGGGAACAGGGAATTCTGATTTAACCGGTTCAACTGTGATTCCGGGGAAGAGAATGCCCCCTTCATCTCATTATATACGACACCATTGTAGGTTAACTGACCGCTCTCCTTTTCGATTTCATAATGCCATCCCTCTTGCTCAAAGATTTCCTTTCTCTGATAGATATTCGGATAAAACACCGCATCCATATATACATGCATCAGGTTCTTAAAATCCTGGTCATTTGTACTCGCAACCGGATATAACGTCTTATCCGGATAGGTCATTGCATTTAAAAAGGTATTCAAAGAACCCTTTGCCAGCTCAATAAACGGATCCTTCACCGGAAAGTTCTTCGATCCGCAAAGCACCGAATGCTCAATGATATGAGCCACACCGGT
>DOWG01000117.1 GCA_003519685.1 Lachnospiraceae bacterium | reverse complement strand
AAATACCAACGAATGCAAATACTCCTTATCGGATATCATTTGTCGAAATCATAGGATAGACTTTGCCCATGTGTGAACAGTAACATTTAGAGACAGTGAAGGAAATCATCTGGAAATCACAGCACCGGTTGAGTAGGATCGGCAGCGTATTAATTGAGAACGGAAAACAAAGTATGAATTATTACATAGCAGCTCCGGTTGAAAGAATTTCATTCTTTCAGCCTTTGAAAGGAGCATGGTTATAAAAGTGAAAGAACCCTCTTAGGCAGAATAAAATCAGCCTAAGGGGTTCTTTTGAAATAGTATTATAGTGGATCTATCCAGCCATCCTACCTGGTAGCGCCTATAAGCAGTTTGGTTTGATATGTCTTAGGAAGAGTGGTTTGGAACTGCCATAATTTTACATACATAATGTAGAATGTAACCGGTTGTAATAATTATACATTAGTAAATGTGCACAAAAAAACAACATATTTTTTGTGGTTGAAACCGGTTGCAATAATTTTATTCACTGGTATAATGAAAAGATAGAGGGGAGAGTAGTAAAAAGCAACATAAAATGAGATTAAAAATGAACAGGAAGACTTGAGGTATAACAAAAATGCATAGAAATTATGTTTTGGCAATTTTGATCTTCTGTCTGATGATACTGTGCGTGGCATGTACAGATACAGAGACAGTTAAACCGGAAGCTCTTAAGCAGTACGAAAGTGATAAGAACGAAACGGTGGAGCTGACACAGGTATCCTTGATTCAAAATGATTTCATTGTCTACTTTGTCAATTGTGCCGCCGGAAAGGTAACTGAAGCTGATGCAGGAGATATCATGGGGCTTTACCAATCGGTAACGGACCAGAGGTACGGTGAAGATTCTGGGACCGGGATGCTGTGGGGCTATCAGGAGAAATCCTATATGGCAGCGGACGGAGATCTTAATTCTTTGAATAAACTGGATACGAAATGGGTGATAAAAGAGGGTACAGATATTATTCCGGAGGAAACCGGTTTCTATTATGATTTTAGTGTTCCACCGGGGGAATATGAGGTAATCTGCGGTTTTTATGATCCTTTCAGTGCAAGACCAGTCTCTGTCCGAGCGGAAGACGAGCAGGTAATTGTTGACCAGAAGATACTGAAGTACAAACTTACGCAGACTTCTTTTCTTCAGCAGGTATCGGACGGGGTTCTTAATCTTCTTATTTACAATCCGTCAAGCGGTGATGAAGTAATGAAGGATCCCGTGCTTAGCTACATCATTATCCGTGCTGTCCCGGATTATGATGAAGGGTTATTAAGTAATTTAATTGATACGGCATCTTTCGATGATACGGAGCTGGAAGAATACACCACCGCTTCCAAAGAAAGATATCAGACAGCATACAGGGAAGCGAAAATAACTCTTAGGAAAGCAGATCCTTCCCGGCAGGATTATAAGAACAGTTATCTAAAACTTAAGGAGGTATACGATACTATGATCAAGAAACCATATTATACAACCTTTCGTCCCGGACAGGTATGGAAGGATACGGAGGATAATTTAATTCAGGCTCATGGCGGTCAGGTTCAGCGGCTTACCGTGAAGGAGAAACATACCGGGAAAATGGTTGAGAAATGGTGGTGGGTCGGCGAAGACAAAACCCAAGGCTGCCGCGGCGGAATCTGTGCGTACAGTTCGGATGATTTGTACAATTGGACCTTCGAAGGCGTCGTTATGAGAAATGTTTCCTCAAGGAAGCAATTAGAGGAAGAAGAGTATTTTAAGAAACTATATGCCGATTATACTTCAGAGCAGTTGGATAAGGTATATACCTGTATCAATGATTCAACCTCCATTATTGAACGTCCGAAGATGATCTATTGTAAGGAAACCGGCCAGTATGTGATCTGGTTTCATGCAGACGGTCCGACGAAATCCAACCATTCCAATTATGCAGCAGCCAGTGCCGGTGTGGCTGTCAGTGATACACCCTATGGACCCTTTCGATTTATCAACCGTTACCGTTTGAACACCTGTCCGGAGGATCAGGAGGATAAATATCCAAAGAGTAAGGGTATGGCAAGAGATATGAACCTGTTTGTAGATGATGACGGAACAGCTTATATTATCTATTCCAGTGAAGAAAATCTGACCCTGTACATATCAAAATTGAATTTCTCCTATACCTACCTTGCAGCGGATCCAAAGGAAGCAGTTTACGGAGTCGATTTTATCCGTATCTTTCCTGGAGCGCAAAGAGAGGCACCGGCGGTATTTAAGAGGAATGGAAAATACTATATGATGACCTCCGGTTGTACCGGCTGGGCTCCTAACCCGGCAAAGATGTTTATGTCAGATTCTATGCTGGGTACATGGGTGGATAAAGGGGATCCCTGTATCGACGATACGAAGAGGACCACATTTGATTCGCAGAGCACTTGTATCTTCCTTGCAGATGAGGAGAAAAAGATCTATGTCTATATGGGTGACCGATGGAACAATGAGAATTTAGCTGATTCGAGATATCTATGGTTACCGTTAAACTTTGATGAAGAGGGTAATGCCAGTCTTACTTATACTAATGAGTGGAAGCTGCCATAATGAGCGTGGCAGGAAAGAGGTGGGTTATGAGGAAAACGGAATGCAGAAAGAAAGTCTGGGGGATCACAGGTGCATTAGTTTTACTGCTGACTATCATCAATCCGGGGATCGCCGGAGCAAAGGAAGTGACTAAGTCAGATATATTCACTTCGGAGGTAGAGGATAATACGGATCTGCTATCGATGATTCACGATACCATTTCTTATGAAGAGTATTTGAATGATCACACATTAGCAGCACATCCGACGAAGGAAATCGTAATTGACGGCGGGAGCTTTATAGATGCTTCCCCAGGCTTTAAGATGGTAGACAATTATCAGGGACTTAAGGGAAGCACAGTTCTTACCTTGGAGGAAGGAGAGGTATCCTGGAACGTGGATGTGCCGGAGGAAGGCTTTTATAATATAAAGCTTCTCTATTTTCCGACCAAAGGAAAAAATAATGTAATAGAACGTATGTTATACATTAACGGAGAGATTCCCTTTCAAGGTGCCAAGTACTTAGAGTTTGCCAGAAGGTGGACGGATGCTCAAACGATCTTGCGTGATTCCAGAGATAATGATGTCCGTCCCAAATTGAAAGAGACTCCGACGTGGATGGAAGCCTATTGTAAGGATAGTGAGGGCTATTATACCAAGGCATATGATTTCTATTTTCACAAAGGGGCCAATACAATAACCTTATCCTCTACAAAGGAGCCTATGGCAGTTGGGAAGATTATACTGACTCAGGAACCGGAGCTTCCTTCCTATAAGGAATACATAGCAGACTATCCTGACCGTGCTGTCAGTATGTCAGAACCGATCAAGCTTCAGGGAGAAGAGGCGGTTTATAAATCCGATTCTACCCTATACCCAATTCCGGATCGGACCTCACCCCTTACCGAGCCATATAGTGCCTCCAAGATGAGGCTGAATGTCATTGGCGGTTCCAATTGGCGAATCGTCGGTCAGAGTATTACCTGGGAAGTCGAGGTACCCGAGGATGGGCTGTATGAGATTGATGTGAAATACCGCCAGAATATAAAGGCAGGAGTAACCGTAGTACGGTCCCTGCTGATTGATGGAAGGACCCCTTTTCAGGAGGCAGAGGAACTACGCTTCTATTATAAAAATGACTGGCAGATTAGTCCCCTGGGCAAAGAAGACCTGCCTTACCGGTTTTACCTGGAGAAGGGAAAACACACGCTTACCCTGGAGGTTGGCCTTGGCAGAGAAATGTCAGAGATATTAAATCTGACAAGCAAAAGCATTTCAGAATTGAACACGGCATACCGCCAGCTGCTGATGGTAATTGGCAGTTCTCCGGATACCTTAAGGGACTACCAGCTTGAGACAAAAACACCGGAAGCACTTAAGATACTTGAGGAGCAATACCATGTGATGGAAGAGATATCAAAACGTGTTGACAGCTATGCAAAGGTCTCCAAGGGAAGCCAGTCGGCAGTGATTGATAATCTTCTGCACCATCTAAAGATTATGTATACCAATCCGGAGACGATTGCAAAACAATGGAGCACTTTTAAGGATAATATCGTGGCACTCGGTTCCTTTGAGCTTAGTATGAGGGAGCAGCCGCTGGAAATTGACTATTTACTGATCAATACTCCGGAAGCAGAGCTCCCGAAAGTAAAGGCAGGCTTTTTTGCACGGCTGCTTCATGAAGTTAAAGCTTTCTTTGCAAGTTTCTTTGAGGATTATGATAATATCGGCGAGATATATGAGGGTGAGGCACTGGATGTCTGGATTTTGGCAGATGCCTCCAATGTTACAAGTATGACGGGCGGTGGGCGTGATCAGGCAACTGTGATCAAGAATCTGGTGGATAATTACTTCATTCCAGCGCACAATATTCCGGTTAATGTAAAGCTTGTGAATAAGGATGTCTTGCTGTCAGCGACATTGGCGGGAAAAGGCCCGGATGTAGCACTCAATGTAGCGGGGAGGGATCCTGTCAATTATGCACTGCGTAATGCGGTTACCGACCTTACAAAGTTTGAGGATTTTGATGAGGTAAAGGGGTGGTTTCTTGACGATGCCTTTACACAGTTTACCTTTCAGAATGGAATTTATGGCCTTCCACAGACCATGTCCTTCCATGTGATGTTCTATCGGGCAGATATTCTTAAGGATCTTGGCTTAAAGATACCGACCACCTGGGAAGAGTTTTACGAGTGTCTTGCCGTAATACAAAAGAGCAATATGAACGTGGGAATTGCTCCGGATTGGACGACCTACGCGATGTTTCTCTACCAGCATGGGGGTCAGTATTATACGGAGGACGGAACCGCAAGCGGTCTTGATACCGAAGCCGCAGTCAAGAGCTTTCAGCAATGGGCTGGCAATTATGTAAATTATAGTCTGCCTGTAAGTTTTGATTTTCCGAACCGGTTCCGAACCGGTGAGATGCCTCTTGGCATCTGTGATTATACGACCTATAACTATTTGTCGGTGTTCGCGCCTGAGATTAAGGGTCTATGGGGATTCACCATGGTTCCCGGTTATGTTGATGGCGAGGGTAACATAGACCACAGTGTATCTGCGTGGGAGTCGGCCTCCATCATCATGGCTACCTCGGATCAGAAAGAGGAGGCATGGGAGTTCTTGAAGTGGTGGATGAGCGGCCAGACACAGACGGATTACGGCAATGAAATGGAGAATATTCTTGGAATTTCGGGACGTGTGGCGACAGCGAACCGGGAGGCACTTGTGAATCTTCCCTGGTCCAATGCCGACTATCGTCAGCTTGTAGCGCAGCTTAACTGGGTGAAAGCATTGCCGGAGGTTCCGGGAGGCTACTTTACGGAACGTCATATTAAGAATGCTTTCTATACCGTCTATAACAACAAAGAGGATCCGCGGGAAACCCTGCAGGATTATGCTAAGACCATTAACAATGAGATCGAGAACAAGCGCAAGGAATTTGGCCTTGATACGGGAATAAAGGGGGGAAGATAATGAAAAAAGAAGCGGTTTTGATGAAGCAGGATAATCCGAGGTTTTTTCCCGTTTTAATAAAGTATATACGGGTTAGGGGTTCTGCTCTTTGGAGTTCCATAAAAAGACATAAGATTTCCTATTTGTTTATCGCACCGTTCTGCCTGCTGTTCCTTGTGTTTTACCTGATACCGGTGATTACCTCCATTGGTCTTAGCTTTACCTATTACAATATACTTGAAAAACCAAGCTTTATCGGGTGGCAGAACTATATTAACCTGTTCTTTGCGGATGAAGTATTCCTTACTGCGGTAAAAAACACCTTCCTATTCGCAGTTATAACAGGACCAATTGGATATTTTATGGCATTATTTATTGCCTGGATGATCAATGATCTTAAGCCGAAGGTACGTGCATTTTTAACGCTGATATTTTATGCGCCGACCATATCGGGGCAGGCATTCATCGTGTGGAAATATATATTCTCCAGTGACAGCTATGGACTTGCAAATGGCTGGTTAATGAAGCTTGGGATTATCTATAATGCGAAGCCGTGGTTTGAGGATAGCAAATATATCATGCCGATTTTGATTATCGTTGTGTTATGGATGAGTATGGGAACCGGATTCTTATCCTTTATCGCAGGACTTCAAAATGTGGATCGTTCGCTATATGAGGCAGGATATGTGGATGGTATTAAGAACCGTTTTCAGGAGCTGTGGTTTATCACCCTGCCGGCAATGAAGGAGCAGCTGATGTTCGGTGCAGTTATGACCATTACCGCCTCCTTTGCAATTCATGATCAGCTGGCGGCACTGGCGGGATTTCCGAGTGTCAATTATGCAGCGCATACGGTAGTTTCACATCTGATCGACTATGGTACGATACGGTTTGAAATGGGCTATGCCTCGGCAATTGCGACCCTGCTCTTTATGGTAATGATCCTATGCAATAAATTAGTTCAGTTTTTATTAAGAAAGGTAGGGTCTTGATCCAATGGTATTATTTCAGCATAAAAAGAGAAAAAAACCGAACCATTCCAGAGGCGGGGACTTTGTAAGTATTTTAATTTTGCTTTTATTTGGCTCCTTTATGGCACTTCCTTTGGTGCTGGCGATCAGTAACTCACTAAAACCATTGGAGGAACTATTTGTCTTTCCGCCGCGGTTTATTGTAAGAAATCCGACCCTTGATAATTTTCATGATGTATTTGTGCTGATGGTCGGATCCTGGGTTCCGTTTTCCAGATATATTTTCAATACGGTTTTTATAACCGTTATTGGTACGGTAGGCCATTTGCTGATTGCCAGTCTGTGTGCCTTTGCTTTGGCAAAGCATAAATTCCCGGGAAGAAAGCTCATCTTTGCAATTATTGTTACAGCTCTTATGTTCTCAACCCATGTAACGGCTATCCCGAATTATCTGATTATGTCAAAGATAGGCTGGCTGGACAGTTATCTTGCTCTGATTGTACCTGCGATTGCCAAGCCGCTGGGTCTGTTCCTGATGAAGCAGTTTATGGAACAAATACCGGATTCCCTGCTGGAAGCGGGTAGAATTGATGGAGCCAGTGAATTTACAGTCTTCTTAAAAATTGGTATGCCACAAGTAAAACCTGCCTGGCTGACCTTGATCATTTTCAGCTTTCAGGATTTGTGGAATTTACAGGGTTCCACTTATATTTACAGTGAAGAGCTGAAGACTCTGCCGTATGCACTGTCACAGATTTCAGCGGGAGGGATCTCACGGGCAGGAGCAACGGCTGCGGTAACAGTAATTATGATGATCGTTCCAATTACAATTTTTATCATAAGTCAAAGTAATATTATAGAAACCATGGCATCCTCAGGTATTAAGGAATAGGAAGGAGTGGAAGGAATGTCATTGAAATTCAAATACAGGATAATTCTATCCGCTCTTGCAATCCTTTTATCTGCTACTGTTTTGGTAAGTGGGAATACGAAGGTGGCATACGCGGATGTCCCTTATGAGACCTATAGCTATAATTTTTGGGGCGATGATGTACTGCAGCCTCATGCATATCTATATAGCAAAACAATAAGCAGTAAGGATTTTAAGAAAGCACTCAGCTATCCTCAGGATATGTTTTACTTCGAGGATGCGTTATATATTGCGGACACCAATAACTCAAGAATTCTTAAACTGTCACTTGAGGGGCAGGTTCTGATGGAGATTACCTGTGCGGATGGGGCAGAGGATCTGCTCAATAAACCGCAGGGAGTGTTTGTGAATACGGATGGGAATATCTATGTTGCGGATACGGATAACAGCAGAATCGTAGAGTATTCACCGGAGGGTCGCTTCCTGCGCAAGATCGGTCGGCCGGAATCGGATTTGATTACAGATACGCAGGAGTATAAACCGACAAAAGTGGTAGTTGATAAAGCCGGCAGGATTTATGCAATCGCCTATGGCATTAACATGGGTCTGGTGGAGTTCAATCATAACGGCGAATTCCAGGGCTTTATGGGCGCTGCCAAAGTAAGTATCCGTGCCTTTGATTATATCTGGAAGAATTATTTTTCCACAAAGGAACAGCGCGCCAGAATGCAGACTTTTGTTCCTACAGAATACAGTAGTATCTTTGTGGACAATGAGAACTTCATCTTCGCAACGATAAGTAATCTTTCTGAGGAAGATTACATGGAAGGAGCGGATACCGTACGCAGACTGAATCCTACGGGAACGGATATCCTGCGAAGGCTTGGAAATTATCCGATTATCGGCGATCTTTATTCCACGGCGGATTCAAACTGGTCGGTATTTTCGGATATCTATGCCACGGATTACGGCTGCTATTTTATATTGGATAGTGCAGGAGGCAAGATATTCGCTTATGATTATGATGGAAATAATCTGTTCTGCTTTGGCAAAACCGGCAGTAGAGAAGGTACGGTGCAGAATCCGTCAGCTCTGACGCTTAGTGATAATCATGATAAAATTTTTGTACTGGATTCCATCCAGGGTAACATTTTAACCTTTGATATCACAGAGTATGGCAAGCATCTGCTGATGGCTATGAAGACAAATTACATAGGGGATTCCGAAACTGCTACCAGGGAGTGGCAGGAGGTATTGAAAGCAAATGCAAATTATGAGCTTGCCTATATTGGTCTTGGTAAGGCTTATTTAAAGAATGGTGAATATAAGAAGGCAATGGATTATTTCAAATTAGGCAATAGCAGAAAGTATTATACGAAAGCCTTTTATTATTATCGTAAGATGGTAATGGAGGAGAACTTCGGAAAGATCATGACTTTTATCATTATAACGGCAGTACTGATTCTAATTTTCGTATGGATCAAAAGAATTCGAAGATGGGTAGGTGAGGTTCGATGCAGTATGTCAAAACATTAAAATATGTGTTTCATGTGATTTTCCGTCCCTTCGATGGATTCTGGGATTTAAAAAGGGAGCATAGGGGAAGTCTTCCCGCAGCCTGGACCTTTGTGGTGCTTACCATAATTACCTTAACGGTGGAGAAACAGAATACCGGCTTCCTATTTAACTTCAACCGCCTGGAAAATGTGAATGTCGTCGTGGATATTGTAACCGTCCTGCTTTTATATATCCTGTGGTGTGTTGCAAATTGGTGCCTTACCTCGTTAATGGATGGAGAAGGAAAGCTTCGGGACATTATGATTGCTACCGGATATGCGCTGTTTCCGATTGTTCTGATACGGCTTCCCCTTGTTTTTTTCAGTCATCTGATAACGGCCAGTGAAGGAAGCTTCTATTATATGTTTGGTATGATTAGCTATCTGTGGGCAGGGATTCTGCTTCTACTTGGAACGATGGTAACCCACCAGTATACCTTCAAGAAGACCTTGTTAACCTGCATCTGTACGATGATTGGAATGGGTATCATTCTGTTTATCGGACTGCTATTTTTCAGTGTGATCCAACAGATGATTACCTTTGCAGAAACAATCTATAAAGAAGTGAGATTTCGGTAAGGAAAGGGGCTGGATCATGAGAAATAAAATAGGTCGAAGAATAATAAGTATTGCATTATCTCTGGCGATTCTTTCTTTCGTACCGATACCAAGGCTTTATGCAGATAGGAAGAATACGGTGAAACAAACGGATTCAGCAGCAGAGCAGGAGCAGACAGCATCGCCGGTGGATACCGCGTCGCTTCAAGCAGAATATGCGAAAGAGGAAGGGTACTTGGATAAAATGAAGCGGATTGCTGAGAATGCTGCACTGGAATTATATTTTGACGAGGCTGAGACGGGGGTGGCAGTCCGGGTGAAGGAAAGCGGGGATATCTGGTTCTCCAATCCGCCCGGGGCTTCGGAGGATCCTGCGGCTTCCCCTTATTATCAAAGGCAGATGAAATCCCAGTTCTCCATTCAGTATTTTAATGAGAATGTTCAGTCCAGTGAGATGGATAATTATAATGACAGCATTCTGGATGGACAATTTGAAATTGCTTATATAGAGCAAGGTGTTACGATAACCTATACTCTGGGTGAATTAGCATCCAAGCTTATCCTGCCGGATGTCATCAGTGAAGAGCGAATGAATTATTTCACTGGATTGATGGAGGAAAGGGCAGCAAAAAAGGTAATCAGGAACTACACCTTTCTTAATTCTGCGGAGATGTCAAAGACGGATAAGGAGGAGTATTTAAAGACTTATCCAGGGCTGGAGCTGCACAATATCTATCTCCTAAAAGCGGGAGCCAAGGATTATGTAAAGGAAGAACTCATGGGATATTTTACCGAAGCAGGCTATACTGCCCGGGACAAAGAGCAGGATGCAGCGGAGAACGGTGCCGCAGAGGGGAAAGCAAAGCCATGGTTTAAGATTCCCCTGACCTATACGCTGGATCAGGATAACCTTCTGGTTTCTATTGATCCGAATGCAATTGAGTATAATACGGATGGTTTTTATCTGGTGGACATTGACATGATGGAATACTTCGGAGCGGCAGGAACCGAAGAGGATGGCTATATCTTTGTGCCGGACGGGAGCGGAGCTTTGATTTATCTGAATAACGGCAAGGTAAATACACCAATTTATAATGCCATGGTCTATGGTGAGGACCGGACACTTACCTTCATGAATGGGCGGAAGTCAGAGGTGGATGAAAATCTTACTGTGAAAATGCCGGTTTTTGGTTTGAAAACCGGGAAGAAAGCCTGGATGGCGATCATTGAAGAGGGGGATGGTGATGCAGACATCACAGCCCAGGTTTCCGGAATGACAAATTCTTATAATAATGTGTTTGCTGGTTTCCGTTATCTAAAATATGGTTCCATATCTTTGGATGAAATCGTTGGTTCCAATCGCTTTCAGATGTATTCCAAGAAGAAATTTACGGGAACTTACAAGCTGCGCTATAAATTTCTCCACGGAGCGGAAGCGGACTATTCCGGTATGGCGGCCGGTTATCGCAGCTATCTGTTGAATCAGGGAAAGCTTAAGAAGGCAGAGATCAAGGAGGATGCGGCATTCTTCGTTGAATTCATCGGTGCCATAGAGCGGTATAAATCTTTCCTGGGAATAAAATATATGGCAACAGAACCGCTGACGACCTATGCGCAGGCGGAAGAAATCACCGGGCTTCTGAAGAATGCAGGGATCAATAATATCATCGTAAAATATTCCGGATGGGCTAAGGGAGGTCTGAAAGGCAATGCAATTACAAATACCAGACCCCTCTCTGCGCTAAACCGGAATGGGGTATCCAGGAAGGAATATTTTACGGATATGAGGGAGCAGGGCATACCGGTTTATCTGGATGCACAGTTTCAATATGTATACAAGGATAAGCTGTTCGACGGCTTTAACCGGTTGACCGATGCGCCGAGATATTTTGATAATACCGTGGTTACCACCGGTGAATATTATGTGGCAAACGGTGTCCAGAAAGAGAAGGATATTCAGATGATCAGTCCCTATCACATCAATCGGGTAACGAAAGAATTCCTGTCTCGTACCTCGAAGGATTCTCTTCCCGGTGTAAGTCTTGGGACGATCAGCTATCATCTTTATTCGGATCTATATCAGTCCAGATATACGGACCGGCAGATGGCGATCAGATATCATGAGGAAGCAATGAATACCCTTGAGAGATCCTACGAGAACGGGCTGCTCGGTGACAATGCCAATGTTTATACTCTGGCATACATAGACCGTATGGTGAATGCACCGATGGATTCGAACCGGTATCCGATGATTGATGAGGTCATTCCTTTCTACGAGATGGTGATACGCGGATATATGAATTTTGCTGGGAAGCCGCTAAATATTTCAGATGACTATACCACGACATTGCTTAAAAGTGTAGAGAGCGGTGCTGATATTTCCTTCCAGTGGATTTATGAAGACAATTTTCTGGTTGTAAACACGGATTTTGATTATTTGTATTCTGTGAATTATGTTAACTGGCTGGAGAAAGCAATTGCTACCTATCACAGTGTTAATGAAGTTTATCGGGGCTTACAGGGACAGACCATCAAAAAGCATGAGAAGCTCCGAAGCGGGGTATATAAGACAACCTTTGAAAAGGGTACTGAAATTGTAGTGAATTATAATAAAGAACCCGTAATTGCTGATGGGGTAACAATCGGGGCACAGAATTTTGCGATGGTAAAGGGTGGTGAGTAGAATGCTGTATTGGAAACGTCAGAACGGAAAGCGGCGATTAACCTTGAGAGGGAAAGAGGCATTGGCCGGTTATCTATTTATCCTACCCTTTTTAATCGGATTGCTTGGGTTGTTCCTGCCGATGGTGGTTCAATCTATCCGGTTCAGCTTCAGTAATCTTAATGTAACCTCGGAGGGTTACACCTTAAGTACTGCTGCAAGACATGGCTTTGAACATTATCTCAGGGCATTAACAATTGATCCGGAATTCAACCGAATGCTGCTTGGCGCAATCCGGGATATGTTTGTCAATGTTCCTTTAATCATAATCTTCAGTTTTTTTGCAGCCAATCTGCTCAACCAGAAGTTTCGGGGAAGAACCTTGGCACGCAGCATATTTTTCTTTCCGGTGCTGCTGTCCTCCGGAGCGATCCTTGGACTGGAAACTTCTGATTTATTGTTGAATTCTGTAAATGTTGCGGAAACAGGTTCCGACAGTATTGCTTCCTTCGTAAATGTGGCTATGCTATTGCGGGAATATACAGATTTACCGATCGGTATCATTGAATTTCTCTCAAATGCCGTGAACGGTGTCTATAGTATCATCATTGCATCCGGGGTGCAGATATTGATCTTTCTGGCAGGCTTACAATCCATATCACCCTCTCTGTATGAAGCCTCCGATATTGAGGGAGCTACAGCCTGGGAGAACTTTTGGAAGATTACCTTTCCAATGATCAGTCCGCTCATTCTGGTAAACAGTATTTACACCATCATCGACTCATTTACCAGTGCAACCAATGAAATGATGACGGAAATCAAGACAACGATATTCACGGATATCAAATACGGTTTCGGTTCGGCAATGGCCTGGATCTATTTTATTTGTATTGCAATCATTCTGTTGGTGGTCGGAAGAATGATTTCTAAGAGAGTATTCTATTATGACGAAAGGTAAGGGAATCGTCTCAGGAAAGAATACAGGGCAGTAAGCAGGAGCAAATCGGTCCCTGCATGGGATGCAGGCTAGGAAAGGCATGGGATTTTATTATGGAGCAGTTAGTCACAATTAATAAATCGATCATTAAGAAGAGACGCCTGAAGAAAAGGCATAAAAGAATGACAAAGGCCAGAATAGGGACCTTACTTTGGAGTATGATTCGCGGGGTGATTATTCTTGGAATATGCTTTATCATACTAAAGCCTATTTTTATTAAAGTAAGCCTGTCGGTTATGGCGGAGCAGGATCTGTATGATTCCTCAATAAAATATATTGCAAAGCATTTTACATGGAATAACTATAAAATTGCATTTCACGGAATGGACTATATGAAAACGTCGATCCGCACTCTGGGCTTAGCAGGAGGAGTGGCATTGTTACAGCTATTTGCCTGCTTGCTTACGGCATATGGATTTGCCAGGTTTCGTTTTCCGGGCAGGAATCTGCTCTTTGGTTGTGTGATCCTGACATTAATCATACCGCCACAGGTAATCATGCTTCCGTTGTTTATGCACTTTCGGTTTTTTGATTTTCTGGGTCTCTTTCAATTAACGAAGGGCGGTACAGTGAATCTGATTGACACCTTCTGGCCCTTCTTCATCCAGGCGGCAACCTGTACCGGTTTTAAAAACGGACTCTATATCTATATGCTGCGGCAGTTTTTTAAAGGAATGCCTAAGGAATTGGAGGAGGCTGCTTTTGTAGATGGAAGCGGAAAGCTTCGCACCTTTTTTACGATCATGCTTCCAAGCGCAGTTCCGATGATGGTAACGGTATTCCTGTTCAGTTTTGTATGGCAGTGGACGGATAATTTCTATTCCACTCTGTACTTAAATAATGTAAAGGTGATACCAAATGCACTGACTTCCTTGTTGTACCAGGTGGCAAACCAGTATGAAACCTTTGGCGGAGATATGAATTTTATCAGCCCCGGATTTTCTTCCATGATTAATAATACCGGCGTGGTACTGACGATTATCCCGTTAGTTGTGTTGTATATTGTTTGCCAGAAGTCATTCGTAGAAGGGATTGAGCGCTCAGGTATTGTTGGATAAAGTGTAGTGCTAAGCTGCGCAAGCAGTTTAAATAAAAAGAGAGGATGAAGAAAATGAAAAAAAGATTTATTACGATCTTACTAAGTGCAGTTATGGTATTCTCCTTAACTGCATGTGCCGGCAAAGGTAATAAGGAAGCAAATGCACCGGCAACACCGGCACCTACCAAGGAACCGGAAGCAACAGCAGCACCTACGCCGGAAGCTGAGCCTGCTTACGATTTTGGGGGAATCACATTAAGAATAGGATATTTTAATGATCAGGGGTATCCTAATCCGGATGCGGATGCTATGTCAGAGGCATACTATAACCGCATTAAATTTGTGGAAGAAAACTACAACTGTAAGATTGAGTATGTGGATTGCACAGGGAGCTACTACGATAAGTATGTTACCTCCGTACTTGCAGGGGAACCAATTGTTGATATCGGTTATATGATGACTTACCATGTTCCCGCACTTGCCGAGGGAGGCATTATTCAGCCGTTAAATAATTATTCCTCCTACGACATGAATGATTTCATCTGGCGGCCCGATGTTACCGAAGCAGGCTTCTATGCCGGAAATTACTATACGACCCTGAGGAAGAATTATGAAGTACGTTATGGAGTGTTCTGGAATAAAACTTTGTTTGAGAAATATAATTTGCCAAACCTGTATGAACTGGTCGACAGCGGAGAATGGACCTGGGATAAATTTAAAGAGATTGCTATCGCGGGAAATGTGGATAGCAATAACGACGGTACAATCGATATCTATGGTTTTAATGCAAGGGAGTCGCTGGAATGGAATTATCTGTATTCCAACGAGGCCAATGTTGTAACAAAGACGGATTCCGGCATGACCATTGATCTTTCCGATCCTAAGGTAATCGAGGCACTTACAGCATACCATGATTTTTGTACCACTGTAAAATTTCGTAATGCCATTGACTGGAGCACGGAAAGCTGGGATTCCTTTATTAAGGGATTCCGGGATGGGCAGTATATGATGTGTCTGGAAGAATCCTGGATCTCGGGTTCCTATCTTGAAGTAGCGGATGGCGGTATGGTGGATGAATGGGGCTGGGTACCCTTCCCGAAGGGAAAATCCGCTGGCGATTACGCATGCTATGGTAAAGAGTTTGGTGTATATGGAATGCTAAACGGAATCGAGAATGCAGAAGAAAAAGCACAGATTTACAACCTGATCAACCAGATCGTTGAGACTGAGGAGGAGCTGAATGATCTTGTGGATGCGCAGCTTGAGAACTGGGCGCGTGATGCAGAATCTGTCAAGAACGCAGCCTATATTCTGAATAAGGGAGTCAGTGTGGTTAACCCGATCAATGGATTTAGTGACGTCAGAGATGTTATGAATACTTTATTTTCTGAAATCACTTCCGGTGCTTCTACACCGCAGACAGCGATTGAAACGTATCAATCCCAGATTGATACGGCAATTGCTGACATTGCAACACATGATTATGACGCAGACATGAAAGCCATCGTAGATAAGGTAGCCGAGGAAGAAGCAGCAGCTGCGGAAGAAGAAAAAGATAAAGATAAAACAGCGGAATAACAGAAGGAAAACAATAGAATAGCGAAAGCGGTTATTCTTCAGGATTTATGTCAAAAAAGCATGGGCGTTAGATAGGAAACCTCTGTGTGAGCAAAATCACTGACTTGCACAGAGGTATTTGCTCTTTCAGATGGATTGCGAATATTGGAGAAAAATAGAAAACGGTTGCATGGAAAATATTTATGGAGTAAACTATATTTGCAATAAAAAACTTGTAGAAGGACTGATATTATGATAAAAGATGATTCAAAACAATCCAGGCGCCTGCAAGTAAAAAAAAATGTGACTATTTATGATATAGCGAGAGAAGCCGGCGTCTCCGCTTCCATGGTGTCAAGAGTGGTATCCGGTAACGGAGTTGTATCGGAGAAGAACAGAATCATGGTCCAGGAGATTGTAGATAAGTATAAATTTAAGCCGAATGCGATTGCCAGAGGATTGCAAAAGAGTCAGACCGGATTGATCGGATTTGTGATCCCTTATGTAGGAACAGAGTACTTTTCCACAGTATACTATGAGTTTGAAAGGCTGGCATCGGAAAAAGGGTATATGATTATCCTATATAACGGTAAAAATGATTTGGCGGTAGAAAGCAGAATACTGCGTACCTTGGAGGAAGCTCGGGTGGAAGCTGTTATCATCATGGGCGGAAGGGTAGACTGGGTCAATCTTGAAGAAGAGGCAAAAGATGAGATTCGTGCTTTAAATGAAATCATACCCTGCATTCTGTGCAGCGAACAGGCGCAGGATTTTGGATGCATTGGTGTACATTCCGATGACAGACTGGGCTGTGAACTGGCGGTTAAATATATTGCGGAACAGGGTTACAAGACAATGGGTATTCTGGGCGGAACAGATGAGTCATATCCATCCTATAATAAGAAAAAATATTTATTGGAGAAAGCAAAAAAATACAATATCGAAATCCGTAAGGAATGGATTATCGGAAAATCCTTCAGTGAGGATGATGGCGCCGAATCCATGAGAAAGCTGTTAGAGAGGAAAGAATTGCCGGAGATTGTATTTTGCATCAACGACCATGTGGCATTTGGTGCACAGTGTGAGGCACAGGATGCAGGACTAAAAGTGCCTGATGATATCAAATTCATCGGCGCCGATGGTGTTCGTGCTTCAACTATGGCAAGACCTGCAATCACGACAGTCGCAATTGATTATAAGCAGTATGCCCAGACGTTGTTTGATGCCATGATGGCAGCAATGGAAGGGAAGGAGTTTTGCCGGATCAGCAGGATTCCCCCTTATTTGATTGAACGTGACAGTACAAAAAAAAGACTTATGCCCAAAAAACATGGGCGTTAGTAGGAATTGAATACATAGTATATTGGATTGGACTTGTGCCTAAGCTATTGACACAAGTCCATAAGTTTTTTTAAATTAAGGAAGCAATTTTTAATACCAAAACACTCTAGAATCAACTCTGTACTACAAGCTGCAGCAAATTTTTTCGCCAAATTCCGGCTTGATGTCAATTTCTATTCCCAAATTTCCTACCACAATCTGAGCGGCGGATTTTAAAAAGCTACCCCGGCAGTGAGTATAATATTCGCATAAGGGGAACATTCACCGGTGCGGACAAAGGCGATACATTGCTCAGATTCCTCTTTAAATTCTTTATGAGAAATATAAGTAACGGGAAAATCAGCTTTTGAAACAAACTGATAGAAGTCCGCATTCTGATCCTGGCATTCTACGGCAGCCATTCCTGATTCGATAATCAGATTCGTTTGTATCAGCTCAAGTACACAGAGAATTCCCGGTATGTTCTGTGTTAGTGCCAGGTCAATGCAGGAGGCACCCTTGGGAATAGGGAGTCCTGCATCACAAATGCATATTTTCTGCGTATGTCCGAGACTGCTTAATAAGGTAATTAACTGTGTGTTTAATATGTTTGAGTTTATCATAATATATAAAACCAGCCTTTCTGAAGGATTTTAAACCATTATAATGCTATGAGAGACTATTTTCAATGCTAAAATGTTTTAGCAATAATATGCATCAAAATCAGGTACAAGGCATTGACTTTGTACATTATTGATGATATAACAAAATTACAAGCTAAAACGTTTTTCCAAGAGAACATAACAGGAGGTGATTATTTGGTCAGGGCTACAATACGAGATATTGCCGAAAAAGCAGGGGTTTCAATTACGACGGTTTCCTTGGTGCTTAACGGTAAGGAGCTTCGAATTGCATCCGCTACAAAGAAAAGGATTATTGAAATTGCAAACGAATTAAATTATCGGCCGAATAAGCTGGCAGTTGGTTTGATTACGAAAAAGACGAATACGCTTGGCTTTATTGTTCCGGATATAAGCAACAGTTTCTTTGGTGAATTGGCTAAGGGAGCGGAGAATGAAGCTTCCAATTGTAACTATAATATCATTCTGAGTAATACCAATGATAATCCGGAAAAAGATCTGGAATACATGGACATTCTCCTTGACCGGGGGGTGGACGGAATTATAATGGTACCATCCTCGGTAAGTGCGGGTGAAATTTTAAAAAAATGCTATCAATTAATGGAACAATGTCAAAAGCCTTTGATCCTGGTGGACAGAATTAAGATGGGAGAT
This sequence comes from Lachnospiraceae bacterium, assembly GCA_003519685.1. Taxonomy (GTDB): domain Bacteria; phylum Bacillota; class Clostridia; order Lachnospirales; family Lachnospiraceae; genus Mobilitalea. The sequence continues at coordinate 824 of DOWG01000117.1, read as the reverse complement.
AAGTACACAAGTATCTCCGTTGATCATGAGATGGGAGGATATCTTGCAACAAAACATCTGATTGAAAACGGACATGAGAAAATAGCTTGTATTACCGGTCCGCTTGGCATGTTAAACTCCAGACTGCGATTTCTGGGTTACAAAAAAGCCTTGGAGACTTACAAAATCCCTTTTTGTCCAAGGTATGTAGAAGAAGGGAACTACCATGTGGAGGATGGGGAAGTATTGGCAGAGAAGCTTTTCAAGCATGGTGTGACTGCGATCTTTGCCTTTAATGATTTAATGGCTTACGGTGTATATAAAGCGGCTCGTAAGCTTGGTTATAAGGTGCCTAATGACATCTCAGTTGTCGGATTTGATGATTTGTTTTATTCAGGCATTATGGAAGTTCCTTTGACAACAATTCGACAGCCTTCCTATGAGATGGGGGAGGCTTCCGTGAGAAAAATTGTTGAGTTGCTGTCAGATACGAATGCCACAAATGAAAGTATTTTTTACAAACCGGAATTGGTTGTAAGAAGTTCTGTTAAGAAATTGAATTGATTTATATTGGCAACAAGTACATAAGTATTTGAAATGGGAGATTGCAATGAAAAGAAAAAGAAAAAAGATAAATTATACGGTATTGATTATGGCTCTTTCGGGACTTGTATTCCTTATCATATTCAATTATCTGCCCATGTTTGGAATTGTTATCGGTTTTAAAGATATGGATTATGTCCTTAATATTAAGAAGGCATTGAAAACATCAGACTTCGTTGGATTACAGAACTTTGTAGCTTTTTTAAAGGATGAAGAATTTAAAAATATTATGATTAATACTT
>DOWG01000115.1:3459-3589 GCA_003519685.1 Lachnospiraceae bacterium | reverse complement strand
GTACAAGCCTCTATCTGGCCGGATGAGGTTATGGAAGAGGCGGAGAAGAAGGGATTGCCGCTTCTGTAACCAGATATGATATATTTATTTTGGCTTAGAAATCGCCGCCAATAATAAAGCAGAGCAAAAA
>DOWG01000115.1:2463-3241 GCA_003519685.1 Lachnospiraceae bacterium | reverse complement strand
AGCTCGGGGAAAGCATTGGATACGGCAATCTTAAGGTCACTGGCTTCAAACATCGGAATATCATTTCGGTTATCGCCGAAGCAGACGATTCTTTCCAATCCGCAATAGCTTCGAAGATATTGCAGGGCGTGATATTTGGATGCCCGATTATTAAATATTTCGAGATACCAGATATCCGCAGAATAATTATCCTTATAAAAGGTGCAGCCCAAATCCGGGATATCCTTAAGAATCTGATATACCTGCTCCAGATTCTCTTTTTTATCCATCAGCGAAAAATAAATCAGAGGTACGGTTTTTAAGGAAGAAAAATCGTCTACCTTTGTAAAACGTTTCTTGTATTTATCAACACGTTCCTGATAAAAATCATGAAGCGGCTTTGCGCTGATATCCTCATAATAAGTGGACAGGGCATCCTCCTTAACGGCATAAGCAAAGCCCTGCAAATGATACTCTTTTATAATGGATAATAAAATGTCTTTGCTTTTCTCGTTAAATTCCTCGACCTTGATATACTTCTGCGTGGTCAGGTCATAGATGCATACCCCATTCATAAGGATAATCGGTATAGGAACAGCGACCCCCTGCAAGATTGGTTTCACAGAAGCGATTGTTCTGGCGGTAGCAACTGAAAAAAGCATGCCTTGCTTTATCAATTCATTTAAAATAGCTATGGTTCTTTTGGATAACGTCACATTTGGCTGCAGCAAAGTTCCGTCCAGGTCAGAAACATATAGTGTTTTCATAGATTTCCTCATTTCTGTGCGTCTTCATGCAT
>DOWG01000115.1:0-2402 GCA_003519685.1 Lachnospiraceae bacterium | reverse complement strand
TTTCAAAGGCTTCATAGGCCTTAATCATACGGTCCGTCCAGGCGTCAAATTCCGGATCCGGTTTTTGAAGTTCCTTATGAGACAGGATGTATGCCAGGGTGCTTTTTACACCTTGATCGAACCGGACAGTAGCGGTAAATCCGGGAACCAGGCGTTTGAGCTTGGCATTATCAAAGATTACGGTATGGGATTTGTCCCCTAAGAGACCGCCTTCAAAATCAGGATTGGCTTTTGCTAAAGCTTCACTGGGAATATGTACAATGTGCGGCTTTGCGTCCAATGCAGAGCCGATGATTTCATAGATCTGATTCCAGGTCAGGCTTTCATCCGAGGTAATCTGCAGGGCTTCCCCAATTGCATGAGAATTGCCCATTAATCCGACAAATGCTTTCGCAAAATCAGTATTATGTGTTAGTGTCCAGAGGGAACTGCCGTCGCCGTGGACGATTACCTTCCTGCCATTACGGATACGGTCAATGACAGAAAAGCTTCCGTTTTTTCCATGGACAGCGACCGGAACAGAAAAGTCGCCATAGGTGTGGCTGGGGCGCACGATGGTAATCGGAAAACCATTTTCCCGGTATTCCTTCATCAAATATTCCTCGCAGGCTATTTTGTTCCTGGAATATTCCCAGTAGGGATTATATAATGGAGTGCTTTCTGTGATAAAAGGACTGGAAAGCGGTTTTTGATAGGCCGATGCGGAACTGATAAAGATATATTGTTTGGTTTTTCCTTGAAATAATCTTACATCCCTTTTCAAAGCCTCTACATCAAATGCAATGAATTCTGCTACAACGTCAAAGCTCATGCCCCTTAATTTATTCCGGACATTCTCTTCATTATGAATATCTGCCTGAATCACCTTGACACCTTCGGGAACCAGCTTGGACCGGTTTCCTCGGTTTAAGAGATAAAGTTCGATTCCGCATGCGGGTGCAAGCTTTGTAATAGCAGAGCTAATGGTTCCGGTACCTCCGATAAATAATGCTCTCATCAATAATATCTCCTTTCATAATCTTCCTTCACCAGACCAAAGATATAATAGTCGGTAATCACATTGATAAGGACACCCTGCCGGATGAGCCCCTCCTGTTTAAACCCGAGCTTTTGCGCTACCCGGATGGATCCCGGATTGTTTGAAAAGCACCGAAGCTGCAGACGGCGCAGACCGAGTGTTTCAAAGGCAGCTTTTATAATAGCTTGTCCGGCTTCCGGAGCAAATCCCTGTCCCCAATAGTTTTTGTTGATTCGGTAGCCGATATCAGCCTGATGCTTTAACTGAAAATCATACAGAACAATTTCCCCGATAACTTTCTTTGTCTCTTTTAATTCCATCAGCCAGGTTAATTCATGACCGGCACGGTATTCCTTCATGGTTGCTTTATAATGATAATCCAGAGCGGTTTTTTTCTTCGGCTTATGCCTTCCGCTTGAATCCTTGGCCTCGTCATATAATCCCCAGAAACGGTATACATCATAATCGTTAATAAACTCCAGAGCATCCCTGCCATCCTCGGGGCTGTCTGTAATTTGCCGTAAGTGTAAACGCTTTGTTTCCATCCTGGGGAGCGTTTGAAAACATGCTTCGTAACTCATCGTCATTCTCCTTTCGCATGTGGGATTTCGATTACCTCTATTATCCAACAATGCGGTAGAATTATCAACTCAAACGAAACTTTTTTATTAAATCATAATTACTTTGTCCTTGATTTTGAGTTCAATCCTTTGTTGATCTTTTATATATTTTGTGCCATCATTGGTGTCCGTTATTCTTTCTATAAGTAACGTACGCGGTATATAATATGTATTTTCATTATTAGGTTCAATTCCTAGATGTAAAATAGACTTATCAAAATCATTAAAAAATAAAATCCTGCATTGAATTTTAGTCGGTGGATCAACTTTTGAATTGTCAAAATAAATTGCCTTGGGTGATTTTATTAATTTAGGTACTAAATAAAAAAATACCATTTTATCTTTTCCACTTTTAAAACGTTTTTTATTTATATTTTTAAGAAAAGCCATTGTAATACTTCCATTTTTTATGTTATTCCAACCTTGAATTCCTTTGAACATTTTTAATTCGTCTGTATTTAAATTGTACTTGGCTATACTTTCCAAACCCAATAGATGAGATAAATTTTCCTTGTCAAATCTAAGTTCTATATCATATTGTCTTTCGCTATCCTTAATTATATAATGATATTCGAATGGATACAAAAAGTTTCGTAATATTCCCTGAGTAAGTCAAGTGATATATCATTAATCCTAGGATTAGTTGTTAATTTATTTAGATCTATACAACTATACATTTTATTTCTCCAGGTACTATTATTTAAAAAGCTCTGATTTTGCAAATCAGAGCTTTTAGCAACTTTATTTTTCGGCTCATATTTAAA
>DOWG01000072.1 GCA_003519685.1 Lachnospiraceae bacterium | reverse complement strand
AGGTTCTCTTTTGCCAGGCTCCGCACCTTTTCATTTGGTATTTTTAACAGTTCCTCTTCAATGAGTGCTTCTCCTTTTTTAATTGTGTCGGAGGAAGCATAATCCTCTAAATATTCCTTTAACGTCATCAGTGCATTCGGCTGACAGCAGTTGACGATCTGACCGGATTTCACAAGACGCATAAAGCGGTCTCCCGTTCTTCCCTCCCGATAGCAAGCGGTACAGAAGCTCGGAATATACCCCAGCGTTAACAGCCAATTTACGATCTGGTCTAAGGTCCTTCGATCCTCCGGATTAAACTGCGCTGAGCTTTCCTCCTCCGGTTCCGGCTGGTCATATCCCCCAACACTGGTTTTGGAGCCTCCACTGATTTGTGTCACACCAAGCTCAAGAACCCGTCTCCTGCTTTTCTGCGATTCCCTTGTGGATACGATGAGCCCGGTGTATGGTACTGCAATTCTTAGAACCATAACGATCTTGGCAAAGATATCATCCGTGATCGCATCCTTAAAGGTGGATGGGTCAATATCATCTGCCGTACGAATTCGAGGAACACTTATGGTATGAGGTCCCACGCCCAACGCACTTTCCAAATGTTCCGCATGCATCAGGATTCCGACAAAATCGTACCGATACATATTTAATCCAAATAAAACACCTAACCCGACATCATCGATTCCGCCTTCCATGGCACGGTCCATCGCCTCCGTATGGTAGGCATAGTTGTGCTTCGGTCCGGTCGGGTGCAGCTTTTCATAATTCTCTTTATGATAGGTTTCCTGGAAAAGAATATAGGTTCCGATTCCGGCCTCCTTTAATCTTCGATAATTCTCAACGGTGGTGGCAGCGATATTCACATTCACTCTGCGGATGGAACCATTCTTATGCTTAATTGAATAAATGGTATGAATACTATCCAATATGTATTCAATCGGATTATTTACCGGATCTTCCCCTGCTTCCAGTGCAAGCCGCTTATGTCCCATATCCTGAAGTGCGATTACTTCTCTTTTGATTTCCTCCTGGGTCAGCTTCTTACGGGAAATATGCTTGTTTACACAATGATAGGGACAATAGACACAGCCATTGACACAGTAATTGGACAGATAGAGCGGTGCAAACATTACAATACGATTCCCATAGAAGCGTTGTTTAATCCTCTTGGCAAGCAGCTCCATCTTCCGCACCTCGTCCTCTAAGTCACACTCCAATAATACCGCGGCTTCCCTATGCGAGATTCCTTTCATTGCCTCCGCTTTTTCGAGAATGCTGTCAATCAGCGCACGGTTGTTTTTATTGGCATTGGCATATTCCAATGTATCCAGAATTTCCTCATGATTAATAAACTCTTCCGCTTTCTTTGATTTTACATCATACATAATTTTCCCTCTTTCCTGCGCTGTCTTTTGCGCATCGTAGAGTTTGCGAATGCAAACTCATTATGTGAAAAAAATGTTTTGTTTTTTCACATTTTCTTCATTTCCTGCGCTGCCTTTTGCGCATTTATACTCTGTCAGGGTTTGTAATCTCCCCGATCAACGGCCAGCTCATACCCGATTTTCTGCATTTTCCGCCCAAGGCAGGATCTGCATTCTGCTGCTTCATCTCCGGTACAGATCTTATTATCGTAAAGCTCATATTTCTTTCGTACCATTGTCGGTGAAAGATTCGGCATAAGAACATTCGCACCGGACAGAATTCCTTTTTCACGGCCCAAGGGATGAATTGTCCCAAGTGCTGTCGTGGCAGGCAGAAGTACTTTGGGAAACATCAGCCTGAGGATGCCAAGCAGCAGCAGGGTCTGCTCCATCGTCCCGGGAGTCCGATCGGCAAAGGGCGTCTGATGATGAGGAATAAAGGGTCCAATTCCGATCATATGGGGGGATAGCTCTTTTAGAAAAAGAAGATCCTCCGCTAAATAATCTACCGTCTGGTAGGGGGATCCCACCATAAAGCCGGCACCGGCCTGATAGCCGATCTTTTTCAGGTCATATAGGCAGCGCTTCCTGTTATCCGCACTAAGTGCCGGCGGATGAAGCTTACTATAATGGTCCTTATTTGCCGTCTCATGCCTTAGCAGGTACCGGTCAGCACCTGCCTTATAAAATTTTAGATAGCTTTCATAGCTTTTCTCTCCGATGGATAAGGTCAGCGCACAATCGGGATACTTCTCTTTAATCCCGGTTATAATGTCAACCACAATGTCATCCGAATATTTTGCATCCTCTCCACCCTGCAGGACAAAGGTACGAAAGCCTAATTCATATCCGGTTTTACAGCAATCTAATATCGCCTCCTTGGTAAGTCGATACCGGCAAGCTCCGGTATTACTCCTGCGAATGCCGCAGTAATAGCAGTCATTCCTGCAGTAGTTTGTAAATTCAATCAATCCTCTGGTATAGATCCGATTGCCGAAGCATCTCTTGGCTGTCTTTCGGGCTTTCTCTCTGAGATACTCCGTATCCTCTATAGATATGCCCGTAATTAAGGTAATGAACTCTTCCTTTGATAGCATTTGCTGTGATTCCAACCGGTCAATCAACGCTCTCATTTCTGCCATATGGGTAACTCACTTTCTCTTAAATTAGAACAAAAAAATCCCTATGCATAGTAAAAAGGCATAGGGAATCGGTATCCGCTTAAGGAGTATTTCCGTATGATTCTC